>JBIIND010000118.1:0-5417 GCA_044337665.1 Cyanobium sp. | reverse complement strand
TCCATTCCTCGGTAGCTCAGCGGTAGAGCGGTCGGCTGTTAACCGATTGGTCGCAGGTTCGAATCCCGCCCGGGGAGTTTTTTCATCCCATTCCACGTCCGGCCTCACCGCCGCCGCGCGCTGCCGATGCCCCGGCCGCATTGAGGATGGCGCCCCGGTACCGTCAAACTTCACAAGCGGTGAAGCGAAAGAAATGCTGAAGCAGAGCCGGCGAACCTGGCTGCCGCAAACGCCAGAAACCCAGTGCTGGCCTTCACTCTGCTGGGCGGCAGCCCCAGCCTCGCCTCCCCACCCAGCCGGGCCCCATGGGGGGGCAAACGTCGGCCAAGGCCACGAGGCTGCCAGCGGCGCCAAAAGCGGAGAGAATTCCTACGTTCTGCGCCCCGGCCCACCTCACCACCGCCGGCTGTCTCTGCCATGAAGCCCTGCATCCTGCTGATCGAAGACGACAGCGACATGCGCGAACTGGTCGCCGGCCACCTGGAGCATGGAGGCTTTGATGTGCAACGGGCCGACGACGGGATCAAGGGCCAGGCCCTGGCCCTCCAATACTCTCCGGACGTGATCCTGCTGGACCTGATGCTGCCGAAGGTGGACGGCCTCACCCTCTGCCAGCGCCTGCGCCGCGATGAGCGCACCGCCAAGATCCCGATCCTGATGCTCACCGCCCTCGGCAGCACCAAGGACAAGGTGAGCGGCTTCAACTCCGGCGCCGACGACTACCTCGCCAAACCCTTTGACCTTGAGGAGCTGATGGTGCGGGTGAAAGCCCTGCTGCGCCGCACCGAACGGGCCCCCCTCTCCAGCAAACACAACGAGATCCTGAGCTACGGCTCCCTCACCCTGGTTCCCGAACGGTTTGAGGCGATCTGGTTCGACCAGCCCGTGCGCCTGACCCACCTGGAGTTCGAATTGCTGCACTGCCTGCTGCAACGTCACGGCCAGACCGTTGCCCCCTCATTGATTCTCAAGGAGGTCTGGGGCTACGAGCCGGACGATGACATCGAGACGATCCGCGTGCACGTGCGCCATCTGCGCACCAAGCTGGAGCCCGATCCCCGCAAGCCCCGCTTCATCAAAACCGTCTACGGCGCCGGCTACTGCCTGGAGCTGCCCACGGGGGATCAGCTGAACCAGCTGGAGCCGCTCATCCAGGCGGCCCGTCTCGCCAAGGCCAGCCCCGGCGAAGACAAGGCGGTGGCCTGAATTCAGCCGGCCAGGCCCGCGAGATCCAGCAGAGCCACCTCCCAGGCCAGCCGGGGCTGCACGTGGGCGAGCAGATGGGCCCGCAGCCGCTCCAACCGGCGCAGAGCCCCCTCGTCCCCATCCCGGCGCCAGAGCATCAGCTGCCACCAATTCAGCAGCCAGATCTGCTGATCCCCATCGAGAGCTTCGCTGAGATCGCGGGCCAGGGCGAGGGCCGCCAGGGGATCCCGCTCCAGGGCAAGCAGCCGATCCGCCATACCCTCCGGCAGCTCCCGCCAGTGGCGTCGGTGGTGGAGCAGGGCCCCGGGGGAGCCCGCGGCAAGCTCCAGCAGGCCGGGAGGATCGGTGGGATCCTGCGAGCCATCGGGCGCCGGCTCCGCGCAGGCCACCACCCGATCCAGCAGCGCCGATGGCAGGGGGGCAAACGGGATCTGCTGGCAGCGGGAGCGGATCGTGGCGAGCAGCTGGTCGGGGGCGGCGGAGATCAGGATCAGCAGACCCTCACCCGGCTCCTCCAGGGTCTTGAGCAGGGCGTTGGCAGCCGCTTCGGCCATGGCCTCGGCCCCATCGATCACCACCAGGCCGGCGGGGGCCTCCAGCGGTCGCCGCCCCAGAAAACGGGAGAGCTCCCGCACCTGCTCGAGACGCACCTGGGGTGGCGTGCGCCGGCTGACGCCCTCCTCGCGGGCCTGGGAGGCGGCCACCAACCGGCCCTGGTGCTGGTAGGTGGGTTCCACCCAGAGCAGATCGGGGTGGTTGCGCTGCTCCAGGCGGCGCCGCAGGCCGGCGGCGCCGTGGGGCCCCGCCACCACCCCCTCCAGGAAGCGAAGGGCCGCCAGCCGCCGGCCCACCCCCTCCGGGCCGGCGAAGAGGTAGGCCGGGGCGAGGCGGTGGCGTTCCAGGGCGGAGCGCAGCAGCGCCACTGCCCGCTCCTGGCCCAGCAGGTCGCTGAACAGTTCGCTCATGGCCGCAGGGCCGCCAGCCGCTCCCCCAGCAGCTGGCGGCAGATCGCCTGCACCTGATCGGGGGAGCGGGCGGCATCGAGACGCAGCCAGCCGCGCTCGCGCGCCAACTGGGCGAATCCGTCGCCGACCCGCCGCAGGAACTCCTCACCGCTGGCCTCGATCCGGTCGGCTGGGCGATGGCCGCGGCGGCGCAGCGACTCCGCCAGGGGTAGGTCGAGCCAGAGGGTGAGGTCGGGGCGGAGGCCACCGGTGGCGATCCGCTCCAGCTCGGCGATGACCAGAAGGGGAAGGCCGCGTCCGTGGCCCTGATAGGCGACGGTGGAGCCGCTGAAACGGTCGCTGAGCACCCAGTCGCCCGCCGCCAGGGCGGGCCGGATCCGGGTCTCGACGTGTTGGGCGCGGTCGGCGGCATAAAGCAGCAGCTCCGCTCCGGGACAGGGAGCGGTCCCATCGGGGGGATGGAGCAAGAGCTGGCGCAGGGACTGGCCCAGGGCCGTGCCCCCAGGCTCCCGGCTGACCTGCAACCTGGCGCCGCTGGGCATCAGGCCGCTGCCCGGCAGCCACTGGGCCAGGCTCTCGAGCTGGGTGGTCTTGCCGCTGCCATCGATGCCTTCGAGCACCAGGAAGCGCCCCCTGGGCAGACCCATCACTCCAGCCGCTCCCGCCCCATGCGCGGGCCATCCTGCAGCAGCAAGGCGTTCAGCACCACCGTCAGGGAGCTGGTGGCCATCAGCAGGGCCGCCAGGGGCGGCGAGAGCAACAACCCGAAACGGGGCAGCAGAACCCCCGCGGCGATCGGCAGCACCAGAAGGTTGTAGCCGAAGGCCCAGATGAGGTTCTGGCGCACCTTGGCCATGGTGCGACGGGCCATCGCCAGGGCCGCCGGGATGCCCGCCAGGCGGTCGCCCATCACCACCAGTCCGGCACTTTCCTGGGCGATCTGGGTGCCGGTGCCGATGGCGATGCCCAGGTCGGCCGCCGCCAGGGCCGGCGCGTCGTTGATGCCGTCGCCCACCATCGCCACCACCCCTCCCGTGCGGCGCGCCTCGATCCGGGCCAGCTTCTGTTCGGGGCGCAGCTCCCAGGCCAGCTCCTGGGGCCGGAACCCCAGCGCCAGCCCGAGGCACTCCACCCCGGCGCGACGGTCGCCGCTCAGCAGGCCGAGGGCCAGGCCGTGTCCCCGCAGCTCCGCCAGGGTGGCCGCCGCGTCGACCCGGGGTTGGTCCTGCACCGCCACCACCCCGAGCAGACGCGCCCCCTCGGCCACGGCCAGAACGCTGGCGCCCCCGGATTCCAGCCGGGAGGCGAGCGCCTCCACCGTGGCGTCGAGCACCACCCCCGAGGCCTGCAACCAGGTCAGACGTCCAACCCGAACCAGCTCGGTCACCCCCGCCAACCTCCCCTCCAACCCCTCGCCCACCTCGCCGCGGCAACTTTCCACCTCCGGCAACGCCAGGCCCCGCCGGCCGGCCTCCTGGAGCAGGGCATGGGCGAAGGGATGGCGGCTCTGCTGCTCAAGGGCGGCGGCACGGGCGAGGAGCGCCGCCTCGCTGGCCCCCACGGCCTCCACGGCGGTGAGCAGAGGCCGACCCAGGGTGAGCGTGCCCGTCTTGTCGAAGAGGATCGTGTCGAGGCGGGCGGCGGTCTCGATGGCGTCGCCGCCGCGGAACAGCAGACCGGCGCGGGCGGCCCGGCCCAGGCCCACCGTCAGCGCGGTGGGGGTCGCCAGGCCCAGGGCGCAGGGGCAGGCCACCACCAGAACAGCGATCGAGAGCTGCAGCGCCAGGGCCAGGGGGGTCGTGGCGGCGGCCCCCAGCAGACCTCGGCCATGGGCCGCAGCGGCGGCGCCATGGGCCCCATGGCCGATGGGGGGAGCCGCGGCCAGTAAGTCTGGCCAGTGGCCCGCCCCCCAGAGCCACCAGAACAGGAAGGTGGCCAGGGCCAGCAGCAGCACCCCCAGGGCGAAGCTTCCCGCCACCCGGTCGGCGAGCCCCTGGATCGGGGCCTTGCGGGCCTGGGCCCGCTCCACCAGATGGACGATGCGGGCGATCGCGCTCTCGGCGCCGCTGCGGCTCACCTCCAGCACCAGCGGCGCCTCCAGGTTGAGACTGCCGGCGGCCAGCTCGGTGCCGGGCGCGGCCTGAAGGGGCAGGGGTTCACCGGTGAGGGCGGAGACATCCAGGGCCGAGAGACCCTCGCGCACCACCCCG
Source organism: Cyanobium sp. (assembly GCA_044337665.1). Lineage (GTDB taxonomy): Bacteria > Cyanobacteriota > Cyanobacteriia > PCC-6307 > Cyanobiaceae > Cyanobium. Next base: position 1,036 of record JBIIND010000118.1, on the reverse strand, counting down.
TCCACCGGCAGACGGTCGCCGGGGAGGATGCGCAGGCGGTCTCCCGGCCGCAGTCCGCCCACCCGCACCAGGCGCGGGGGGTCATCCCCAAGCAGCAGCAGGGCGTGCTCGGGCTGGAGGGCGGCCAACTCCTCGATCGCCCGGCCGGTCCGCCAGCGGGCCCGCTCTTCGAGGAAACGGCCGGCGAGCACGAAACCGAGCAGCATCACCGGCTCATGGAAAAAGCAGGGGAAGCCGCTGGCCGGCCAGATCCAGCCCACCAGGCTGGAGAGGTAGGCGCTCACCACCCCCAGCGCCACCAGCAGATCCATCCCCGGCAGGCGGGCGCGGACGCTTCTCACGGCCTGAACCAGAATCGAACGGCCAGGGCCAGCCAGGGCCAGGGTGGCCACCACGGCGTGAAAGACCGGACGGCCGAGCAGGTTCTGGGGCCCCAGCCACGGCAGCTGGCCGGCGTCCGCCAGGTGGCCCAGACCCGAGACCAGCACCAGCAGAATCGCCACCACCAACTGGCGCCACTGCTGCCACCAGTGCCGCTCCCGCCGCCTCTGGCGCGGATCGGACGGCCCCGCACCCTCCTCCCGTACCCGGGCCGGGAAGCCGAAGGAGGCGAGGCTCTCCAGCAGGGCCGGCAGCGGATCCCCTCCGCCGCGCTCAAGCTCCACCCAGGCGGTGCGGGTGAGCAGGTTGACGCTGGCGTCGCGCACACCGCTCTGCTCCCGCAGGCGCTGCTCCACGGCCGTTACGCAGCCGCCGCATTTCATGCCCTCCACCTCCAGCAGGCGCACCTCGCCGGCTGGGGAGTCCAGCGCACCGGGGGGAGGCTGGGGCCGGGGGGGAGCGGGAGGAAGCACCGGAGCGCGGGGCAGGCCGGAGCCAAGGCTAGGCAGGATGGGGGGAACCGATCGCCCCAGAGGTTGCCGCCGTGCCCCGCTCCCAGCGCAATGACAACTTCATCGATAAGAGCTTCACCGTGATGGCCGACCTGATCGTGAAGCTGCTGCCGATCGACGCCAAGGCCAAGGAGGCCTACGTG
>JBIIND010000165.1:0-4670 GCA_044337665.1 Cyanobium sp. | reverse complement strand
GATTAATACAATCTTGAAGACAGCAGCATCGGCGATACTCCCCAGGGAAGCGCTCAGTTTTTTTGACCACCCCGGTATTTCACGGACAGAACAAAGCTTCTATTTTATTTTGCCACTATTTTATCATTAGCCACGTGGAGTGTCAGCAAGCCATGGCCGCTGCGGGATGCCGAATTGCCCCCTCAGCCGCTGATGGCTCCCCCCAATCTCAGATTGGGCATGACCTGGATAGGGTTCGCAATCCCAAACCGCAGGCCCCATGCCCCTCAGCGCCGACAGCCTGCTCACCCTCACCCCCGAAGGTCTGTACTGCCCGGCGGCAGGGGCCTGGATCGACCCCTGGCGGCCGGTGCCCCGCGCCCTGATCACCCACGCCCACGCCGACCACGCCCGTCCCGGTTGCGGCGAGTACTGGGCGGTGGCGGCCAGCGAGGGCATCCTGCGCCAGCGACTGGGCGCCGCGATCCAGCTGCTGCCGGTCGAGTACGGCCAGCTGCATCGCCTGGGGGAAGCCCGCGTTTCCTTCCACAGCGCCGGCCATGTGCTCGGCAGTGCCCAGATCCGGCTGGAGGCCGGCGGCGAAAGCTGGCTGGTGAGCGGCGACTACAAACGCTGCGCCGACCCCAGCTGCGCCCCGTTTGAGCCCGTGCGCGCCGATGTGTTGATCAGCGAGGCCACCTTCGGCTTGCCGATCTACCGCTGGCGTCGCGGCGCGGAGGTGGCCGCTGAGATCCTCGCCTGGTGGCAGGCGGCACCGGAGCGGCCTTCGCTTTTGTTCGCCTATGCCTTCGGCAAGGCGCAGCGGTTGCTGGCGGAGCTGGCTGCCCTCGGGGTGGGCGGCCACGGCCAGCCCGGTGGGGAGGGCCAGGAGATCCTGCTGCACGGGGCCGTGGAAGCCCTGATGGATCCCTACCGGGAGGCCGGGGTGCCCCTTCCCCCCACCCGCCCCCTGGCCGCGGTGCCCCGCGGCGAACCCCTGGCCGGACGACTGGTCATCGCCCCCCCCTCCGCCCACCGCTCCCCCTGGATGAAGCGCCTCAAGCTGCCGCAGACGGCTTTTGTGAGCGGCTGGATGGCGGTGCGTGGCGCCCGGCGCCGCCGCGGGTATGAGCGGGGTTTCGTACTCAGCGACCACGCCGACTGGCCCGGCCTGTTGCGCACCGTCCAGGACACGGGTGCCCAGCAGGTGTACGTCACCCACGGCAACAGCGACGGGCTGGCCCGCTACCTGCGGGAGGTGGAGGGAATTGCCGCCGAACCGCTGGCGGGGGAGTTCCTGCGCGAACGCGGCGACGGCGATGGCGAAGCCGCGTCGGAGGCTGAGGGTGCCGTGCCTGGCTGACCCCGCCCGGCGCCCATAGGCTCGGCCGATGCAACGCTTTGCCGCCCTCTACCGCGAGCTCGATACCCGCACCGGCATCGCCGCCCGCGTCGCCGCCCTGGGCGCCTACTTCCAGCAGGCCGAACCCGCCGACGCCGCCTGGGCGCTGCACGTTCTGCTGGGCCGCCAGGGCCGGCGGCTGATCACCGGCCGTCGCCTGCGGGAGATCTGCCTGACGGAATCACCTTTGCCGGAATGGCTGTTCGACGACTGCTATGCCCACGTGGGTGATTCGGCCGAAACCATCGCCCTGCTCTGGCAGCAGTTCCAGCCCGCTGCGGATGGGGCGGGATCGGGGGAGGAGCAGGGCGCGGGGCAGGAACCACTGCACCGCTGGATGGAGGCGCTGCTTCCAGCCGCCGCTGCCCTGGAGGGGGAGGAGCAGGCCGAGGCGGTGCGCGCCCTCTGGCGGGGTCTCAGCCCGGAGGAGCTGCTGGTGGCGAACAAGCTGCTTACCGGCGGGTTGCGGGTGGGGGTGGGGCAGGGCCTGGTGTTGCGGGCACTGGCGCGCCTCAGCGGGCTGGAGGAGGCGCGACTGCAGCATCGCCTGATGGGCGGCTTCGTGCCGAGCGGCGCGGCGTTCCAGGCCCTGCTCGCTCCAGCGGAGGCAAACGAGCGGCTGAGCAGCCGGCCGTACCCCTTCTTTCTGGCCTCACCCCTGGAATCGGCGTCCGCTCCTGACGGCCCGGACGATTCCGCCCCCCTTCCGGGGGGAACGGCGGATTGGTTGGTGGAGTGGAAATTCGATGGCATCCGCGGACAGTTGATCCGCAGGGACGGTGCCGCCTATCTCTGGAGCCGGGGCGAGGAGCTGATCAACGGCGCCTTCCCCGAGTTGATCGGCGCCGCCGCCGCCCTGCCGGAGGGCACCGTCCTCGATGGCGAAGTGCTGGTGTGGCACGAGGGGGATGACCGCCCGGCCCCCTTCGCGGCGCTGCAGCGGCGCCTGGGTCGCAAGGCGCCGGGCCGCGGCCTGCTCGCCGAGGCTCCGGCGGTGTTTGTGGCCTACGACCTGCTGGAGCGGCGGGCCGAGGATTGGCGGGAGCGGCCCCTGCGCCAGCGCCGCGCCGCCCTGGAGAGCCTGATCGGGCCGATGGCGTCGCCGGGAAGCCGGCTGCGGCTCTCGCCCCTGCTGCCCTTGGGCGCCTGGAGCGAACTTGCGAGCCTTCGCTCCAGCGCCGGCGCCGTGGGTGCCGAGGGGCTGATGCTCAAGGCCGCCGGCTCCCCCTACCTGGCGGGCCGGCGGCGTGGGCACTGGTGGAAACACAAACGGGAGCCCCTGCGGCTCGATGCGGTGCTGCTCTACGCCCAGGCCGGCAGCGGCCGGCGGGCCAACCTCTTCACCGACTACACCTTCGGGCTGTGGAACGGGGAGGGGGAGCTGGTGAGTTTTGCCAAGGCCTACTCCGGTCTTGACGACGGCGAAATCGCCGAACTGGACCGCTGGATCCGCCGCCACACCACCGAGCGCTTCGGGCCCGTGCGGGCCGTGGAGCCGCACCAGGTGTTCGAGCTGGCGTTCGAGGGTCTCCAACCCTCCGGTCGCCATCGGAGCGGCATCGCCGTGCGCTTCCCCCGCATCGCCCGCTGGCGGCGGGACAAACCCGCCGCCGAGGCCGACAGCCTGGCCTCCGCCCTCGCTCTGCTGCAGGTCCCTGGATGAGAGTCATGGCCCGCTCCCGGGCGTTGGAGCCGATCGAAACCTGGTTCACCCAGCGCGGCTGGCAGCCCCTGCCCTTCCAGCGCCAGGCCTGGCGTGCGGATCTGGAGGGGCGCAGCGGGCTGATCCAGGTGGCCACCGGGGCCGGCAAGACCTACGCGGCCGTGCTGGGGCCGATCGCCCGGCTGCTGGCGGAGCCGGGGGGGCCGCAGCCGGGCCTGCGCCTGCTGGTGCTCACGCCGCTGCGGGCCCTGAGCCGCGATCTGGTGGCCGCGATCCGGGAGCCGATCGAGGCGATGGGCTGGCCGCTGCGGGTGGGTTTGCGCAACGGCGACACCAGCGCCAGCGAGCGGGCCAGGCAGCTGCGCAACCCGCCCCACATCCTGATCACCACGCCGGAATCCCTCTCCCTGTTGCTCGCCAACCGGGCGGCCCCCACCCTCTTCGGCCCCCTGGAAACGGTGGTGCTCGACGAATGGCACGAGCTGATGGGGGGCAAGCGGGGGGTGCAGAGCGAGCTGTGCCTGAGCTGGCTGCGGGGCCTGCGCCCCCAGCTGCGCACCTGGGCGGTGAGCGCCACGATCGGCAATCCGGAGGAGGCCGCGCGGGCGGCGGTGGGCATGGCGGCAGCGGAGCCCACGATCCTCTCCGCGCCGGTGCGGCGGGCGACGGAGCTGCGCAGCCTGCTGCCGGAGAGCGTCGACGGCTTTCCCTGGGCTGGCCACCTGGGGCTGCACATGCACGAAAGCCTGGTGGCGGCCCTGGATCCGGCCATCTCCACCCTGCTGTTCACCAACACCCGCAACCAGGCGGAACGCTGGCTGCAATGCCTGCGCTACGTCTGCCCGGAGATGGAGGGTTCCCTGGAGTTGCACCACAGCGCGATCGACCGCAGCGCCCGGGAAACGATTGAAGCCGGGGTGAAGGAGGGCACGATCCGCTGGGTGGTGTGCACCGCCTCCCTGGATCTGGGGGTGGATTTCCAGCCCGTCGAGCGGGTGGTGCAGATCGGTTCGGCCAAGAACGTGGCGCGGCTGCTGCAGCGGGCGGGCCGCTCCGCCCACCGGCCGGGGGGCACGGCCCAGGTGCTGTTCCTGCCCACCAACGCCCTGGAGCTGCTGGAGCTGAGCGCCCTGCGCCGGGGCCTCGACGCAGGCCTGGTGGAGCGGCGCCGCCCGCCGGAGGCGCCGCTGGATGTGCTGCTGCAGCACCTGGTGAGCCTGGCCTGCGGCCCGGGCTTCGACCCGGCCGCCCAATGGCAGCAGGTGCGCTCCTGCTGGAGTTACCGCCACCTCAGCGACGACGACTGGCGCTGGTGCCTGCGCTTTCTGGAGTTCGGCGGCGATTGTCTGGGGGCCTATCCGCGCTACCGCAAGCTCGAGCGGGAGCCACAGAATGCGCCCGATGGGACGGCATTCCGCTACGTGGTGCGGGAGGCGGCGATCGCCCGGATGCACCGCCTGGCCATCGGCACGATCACCGCCGATCGCGCGGTGACGGTGCGCTTTCCCCGCGGTGCGGTGCTCGGCCATGTGGAGGAATCGTTCATCTCCCGCCTCAAGCCGGGCGATGTGTTTTTCTTCGCCGGCCGCCAGTTGGAGTTTGTGCGCCTGCGGGAGATGAATGCGC
>JBIIND010000117.1:0-5481 GCA_044337665.1 Cyanobium sp. | reverse complement strand
CGTAACTCTGGTTTTGTGGCCCGGTTCCTCGGCAGCTATTCCACGATCAATTTCAAGTACACCAATTCCAACACTCAGGCTGTCAGTTTTGCCATCACCACCGGTGTGACGCCTGTTCCCGGCCCCCTGCCTATCCACGGCGTTGGAGCTGCCCTGAGCCAGGCCCGCAGGCTGCGCCGCCTGAGTCTGCAGCGACGCGATCGCCGCCTCCCCGCTGGCTGAGTTCACCCAGGCCGAGCGGGCGAACTCAGCCAATGCCAACAAGAAGGGCTGTCCCAAGGGACAGCCCTGCACCAGAGGAAGGGAGCCTCAGCTCACTGCCAGTTCTTCGCCACGATCTCAGCAAGATCCACCACACGCTGGCTGTAGCCCCACTCGTTGTCGTACCAGCAGACGATCTTCGCCATGTTGCCGCCCATCACCAGGGTGAGGTCGGCATCCACGATCGTGCTCTCATCGGTGCCGGCGTGGTCGCTGGACACCAGGGGCAGGTCGCAGTATTTGATGATGCCCTTCATGCCGTTTTCCGCGGCGTCCTTGAGGGCGGCATTCACCTCCTCGGCGCTGGTATCGCGGCCCGTTTCGAACACCATGTCGCACACTGACACGTTCGGAGTGGGCACCCGCAGGGCGATGCCGCTCAGCTTGCCCTTCACCGGCGGGTACACCAGGGCCACCGCCTTGGCGGCGCCGGTGCTGGTGGGCACGATGTTCACGGCCGCGGCGCGGGCGCGGCGCAGGTCGCGGTGGGCGGCATCGAGGATGCGCTGGTCACCCGTGTAGCTGTGGGTGGTGGTCATCGTGCCCTTGACGATGCCGAAGGTCTGGTCGATCACCTTGACGATCGGCGCCATGCAGTTGGTGGTGCAGCTGGCATTGCTGAGGATGTCCCAGTCTTCGTGGCGGTACTCATCGGCATTCACGCCCACCACAAAGGTGCCCACCTTGGCCCCCTTGCCGGGAGCCGTGAGGATCACCTTTCGGGCGCCGGCCTGGAAGTGCTTGCTGGCCCCGACGTCATCGTTGAAGACGCCGGTGGACTCGATCACCAGATCCACGCCCCACTCCTTCCAGGGCAGGTTGGCGGGATTGCGATCGTAAAAGGTCTTGATCGTACGGCCATTAATAACAATCGTATCTTCCGTGGTGCTCACCTCCGCGTTGCGCAGGGGGCCGAGCATCGAGTCGTACTTCAGCAGGTGGGCATTCGTGTTGGTGTCGCCGGAGCCGTTGATGCCCACCACCTCGATGCCGGTGTTGGTGCCGCGGCTCAGCCAGCAGCGCATGAAGTTGCGACCGATGCGGCCGAATCCATTGATCGCAACGCGGAGGGTCATGGCGACAAGCGGCGGAATCCGCTAGCAAGGGTATTTCGGCTGCCGATCATACAGAAATGGCTGTGCTGCCAATCCCGGTCGGCCCGCGGCGGTTGATCGGAGGGCCTCAGGCCGAAGGGCTGGCTCCGCAGGGGTGAGCCCCTCCCGCGGGGTCTTTCGGAAGAATTATCCGGGGCCGGCAGGGGCAGAGGCTTCCGGCCCTTCGACGCAACTCGTAAAAGAAGCCGGGGCCTCTCCGGACCTATCTTCAGCACGTTCCGGAGGCGCCCTTGACCCTGACGCTCGATCGCCAGCAACCCCTCCACTTCATCGGCGTCGGCGGCATCGGCATGTCCGCCCTGGCGGGCATCCTGGCGGCGCGGGGCTTCCAGGTGAGCGGCTCGGATCCCCGCAGCACCCCCGTGGTGGAGGGGCTCAGTCGACAGGGCGTGCACGTCTTCCGCCAACAGGAAGCGGCGACCATCACCGCCCTCTGCGACGCCCGGGGGCCCGAGGTGCTGGTGGTGATCAGCTCCGCGGTGCCGGAGAGCAATGCCGAACTGACGGAAGCCCGCCGCCGCGGCCTCACGGTGGTCCATCGCTCCGACATCCTGGCGGCCCTGATCAATGGCCAGCCCTCGATCGCGGTGGCCGGCAGCCATGGCAAAACCACCACCAGCACCCTGGTGGCCACCCTGCTCGAGGCCACCCGCCAGGACCCCACCGCCGTGATCGGCGGCGTGGTCCCCGCCTTCGGCAGCAATGGCCGCCAGGGGGAGGGGCGGCTTCTGGTGGCCGAGGCGGACGAATCCGATGGCTCGCTGGTGAAGTTCGCCGCCCGGCTCGGCGTGCTCACCAACATCGAGCTCGACCACACCGACCACTACCCCGACCTGGCGGCCCTGATCAGCACGCTGCAGCGCTTCGCCGCCGGCAGCGAGCGGCTTCTGGCCAACCGGGACTGCCCCGTGCTGCGCGAACACTTCCAGGCCGACAGCTGGTGGTCGATCGAGGCGGCCGAAGGGGTGAGCTTCGCCGCCCTGGCCCGCGAGGAGCGGGGCGATGGCACCCTCGCTGACTTCTACGAGAACGGCGTGCGGGTGGGCAGCCTCGAGCTTCCCCTGCCCGGCCGCCATAACCTCAGCAACGCCGCCGCCGCCATCGCCGCCTGCCGCCTGGAGGGGGTGCCCTTCGCCGACCTCCAGGAAGCGGTCAGCGGACTGCGACCTCCGGGGCGCCGCTTCGACTGTCGCGGCATCTGGGAGGGTCGGGTGATCGTCGACGACTACGCCCACCATCCGAGCGAGGTGGCCGCCACCCTGGCCACGGCCCGCCTGATGGTGGAAAGCGGCCGCAGTCCGCTGCCCATGGCGCCGCGGCGCCTGCTGGCGGTGTTCCAGCCCCATCGCTACAGCCGCACCGCCCAGTTCCTCGAAGAATTCGCCGCCGCCCTGACCCGGGCGGATGCGGTGCTGGTCGCCCCCCTCTACGCCGCCGGGGAGGCACCGATCCCGGGCATCTCCAGCGCCTCCCTGGCGGAGGCGGTGCGCCGTCACGCGCCCCAGCTGAGCGTCCAGTCGGCCGAAAACCTCGAAGAACTGGTGGCGCAGCTGGCATCCGCCAGCCGCATGGGGGATCTTGTGCTGGCGATGGGAGCGGGCGATGTCAACAGCCTCTGGGATCGGCTGGGCCGCCTCGGGGACAAACCGCCCGCCCTGGCCGCCTGAAGTGGCGACCGCGGCCCCTCCCGCCGGCCTGCGCCGCTCGGTCGCGCTGAGCGAGTTCACAACCTGGAGGGTGGGCGGTCCGGCGGAATGGTTTGCCGAGCCCGGCAGCCGGGAGGAGCTGATCGCCCTGGCCGCCTGGGCGGTGGGCCAGGGGATGCCCTACCGCTGCATCGGCGCCGGCTCCAACCTGCTGATCGCCGACACCGGCCTTCCCGGCCTCACCCTCTGCAACCGCCGCCTTCAGGGCAGCCGGCTCGACGCCTCCTCGGGCCTGGTGGAGGCGGAAGCCGGCGAGCCGATCCCCAGCCTGGCCCGCAAGGCGGCCCGGCTGGGCCTGGCGGGCCTGGAGTGGGCGGTGGGCATCCCCGGCACCGTCGGCGGGGCGGTGGTGATGAACGCCGGCGCCCAGGGGGGTTGCCTCGCCGAGAGCTTCCTCTGCGCCGAGCTGATCGACCCCGCCCGGCCCGAGGAGACCTTTTCCCTGACCCTGGAGAGCCTCGATTTCTCCTACCGCCACAGCCGCCTGCAACGGGAACCCCTGCTGGTGCTCGCGGCCCATCTCCAGCTGCAGCCGGGCCAGGATCCCGCGGCGGTGAGCGCCCGCACCAGCGCCAACCTGCACAGCCGCACCAGCAGCCAGCCCTACCAGCAACCCAGCTGCGGCAGTGTGTTTCGCAATCCTGAACCCGAGAAGGCCGGGCGGCTGATCGAGTCCCTCGGCCTCAAGGGGCTGCGGGTGGGCGGAGCCCAGGTATCGCCGATCCACGCCAACTTCATCGTCAACACCGGCGGCGCCAGCGCCGCCGACATCGACGCGCTCATTCAGCGGGTGCAGGATCGGGTGCTGCAGGAGCGGGGCATTGCCCTGCATCCGGAGGTGAAACGCCTGGGCTTCGGGGAGTTCCCCTGATACGTTCGCAGGCAGTCCCCCTACGGCTCGGCATGGCTGGCTTCGGTCTTCCCAACTTTGGCGACATTGCCGGTGCCTTCCGCAAGGCCCAGCAGATCCAACAGGACGCCCAGAAACTCCAGGAGGAGCTCGACGGCATGGAGCTGGAGGGGAAAAGCGGCGACGGCCGGGTGAGTGTGTGGATCTCCGGCAACCAGCAACCTCTGCGGGTGCGCATCGCTCCCGAACTGATGGCCGAGAGCGCCGAGACCGCCGAGACCACCGTGATGGAGGCGCTGTCCAATGCTTACGAGATTTCCACCACCACGATGCGGGAACGGATGGAAACCCTGACCGGCAACCTCGATCTCAACCTGCCCGGGATGGGGGGCTGAGGTCCCCGTCCGTCTCCTCCGCAAGCCGCTGACGGCCGGTGCGGCGCGACGTGCGGCGCAGCTGCGGATCGAGCCGCGGCTCCAGCCGGGCCCCCCGCTGCCGCAGTCCCGCCGCTGCGGGAGGCTGGCGAGCTCCGGTCCGCTCCTTCTGGCTCTCCAACTCCGCCAGACACTGCCCGTAGATCTCCTGGCGGTCCCAGAGCGCGTCCATCGTGCACCCCGGATCGCCCTGGTGCCGGCAGTTGCGGAAATGGCAGGGCTCCACGGCAAGGCGGCGGCGCAGCTCGGGGAACAGGACGGCGAGGGCGGAGGGATCCGCCGGCAGCTCCGGACGGTTGAAGCCTGGGGAATCGGCCACCAGCCCAGCCCCGAGCGCGAACAGCTCCACATGGCGGGTGGTGTGGCGGCCGCGCTGCAAACGACCGGAAACAGCCCCGGTGCGCAGCGCCAGTTCCGGGCGCAGGGCATTGAGCAGGCTGCTCTTGCCGACCCCCGAAGGCCCGCTCAACACCGCCAGCCCCGGCCTTGCCAGCACGGACCGCAGGCCCTCCAGACCATCCCCGCGACGCAGGGAAACCGGATGCACCGGGTAGCCCCAGCCGCCCAGGCGGGCGCACCACTCCCCCACCTCATCGGACGGGGCGAGGTCGACTTTGCCGAGGACCAGCTCCACATCCCGGCCGGTGGCCTCCGCGGCCAGGAGGAAGCGGGTGAGCTGCAGCGGATCGAGGCTGGGCTGACGCACGGAGGCCACTACGACAACGCGGCTGACATTGGCGACCGCCGGCCGCAGCAGCAGGCTGGCGCGCGGTTCGATCGCGGTCACGGCGCCCCGGCCCGCCGACCAATCGATGCCCTCCACCCGCACCCGGTCTCCCACGCAGATCTGCTGGCCGCTCTTGCCCAGCCGGGTGCGGCGGGTGCAGAGCAGCCCCTCGGTTCCCAGCGGGCCGACCTCATCCAGTTCCACCAGACAGAAGTTGGCCTGAAGCGCCATGACCCGGCCGGACCGCCGTTCAGCCACGGAGGATGCGCAGGCGAACGCCCCCGTCGGGCAGGTCGGCGCGCTCCACGGCGTGGCCGTCAGCCCGCACCCCTTCGCCCACCATCATCTCGGGCTCGCCGCCATCGAGATCCACCTGCAGCAGAGCCCC
>JBIIND010000116.1:0-5517 GCA_044337665.1 Cyanobium sp. | reverse complement strand
GGCAGCCTGGGAGGGGGGAACGGGAACGCTAGGCGTCTGCATCACGAAAGCTCTCAGCCGATTGCCCCCAGGCGGCACCCGGCGGAAGCTAGGGGCGAGACCGATGAGGCAACGACCCCGGGCCATGGCGATCCGCGAGCTCCTCGAAGACGCCCTCCAGGAACCCTCCATCGGGAGCACGCCGCGCTTTCGCTGGCATGCCACGCCGGTGGGAATCGCCGCCCTCTGGCGGGCAGGGGAAGCCCCCACCGCCCCGCCGTTCGATGTGGCCCTGGAGGAGGGGTTGCAGGTGGGGCTCGATCTGAGCCGCGAGGAACGGGAGTTCCACCAGGTCAAGTCGGGGCTGGTGCTGCTCTTCCACTCCTGAGGAGGAGGGCAACGGGGCCGTGGGGGGCGCACGGCGACAAACGCCGCTCAGCGGGTGACCGTACAGTCAGGGTTAAGGCCACGTTCAAGGTAAGCGTACTGGAGATTATAAGAAAGAACATTCTTTTCTGTATCGTAAGTGAGAACGGCATTCTTGCAATGTCGGGTGCTGTCCCGACCTTTGCGCAGGAATTCGCCGCCGGAACAGCTCAGGGTGCTGGCACCTGTGATGGACATAGCCGCCCCCTCGAAGCCGCGGAAGATCATCAGATCGGCCACCTTGCCCTGCTGGTAACGCTTGGCGTACTCATGGTTGGCAAAGTCCTGGAGGTCCTGGCATCTGCCTGTCCCCAGGGCGGGTACAGGGGAGGCGCCGGGCTGGCCACTCAGTGCTCCGCTCGAGGCGCCAAGATCGATTTTTGATCGACGGGGTTCGGGCTGAAATGTGTACTCCCCATCGTCACTGGGGGGCGGGGGGGCAGGGGTGGTGAAGCGAATGATCAAGAAAATGACACCGATTACCACCAACACCGGAGCCAGGTTCTTCCAAGACACGGCAGGTTCATTCTTGTTTGCCGTCATCGAGGAGACCCGTAACCACCGCTATCACCGCACAGTTTAACCAGATGCGACGCAGGGAGGAATGCTCTGGAGTGGGGTAGAGATACGACCATCGTTCGCCCACACCCCTGCTTGGCGACCAGCCGTTCACGCCGGGGAGGCATCGCGCACATTCTCAAACAGGTCCAGGTCCCAGGCCACCAGGTCGCGCCGGATCGCCTCAAGCCGGGCGTTGGGCAGCAGCCGCGCCAGATCCTCGCCACTGAGCACGCCCCCCAGCTCACCCCCGTCCTCCCGCAGGAAGGCCAGGGCGTGCCAGGTGAGAATCGCGGCCCCCACGGCCGTGGGATAGGAGATGTAGGTGGCACCGGCGTAGGGGCTGTCCAGCAACCCCCGGTAGCGCTGATAGCGGATGCCCACCGTCTCGATCGTGGTCTGGCGGTCGCGGCGCACCTGCTCGCTGTAGCGGATCTCCGCGGCGGCGGCGAAATGGGCGCGGCGGATGGTGCCGTTGCGCAGGTATTCCTCGATCCGCCGGGGCTTGTTCATGCCCGGCAGGATCGCCCGCACCATCGCTTCCACCGTGAGTTCGCTCTGCTGCGGCAGGGTGCGCTTGGAGAGCAGGTTGAGCTTGTAGAGGGCCTTCACCAGCTCCACCTCCGAGCCGCCGCTGTAGACGGCGATCGACTCGATGCCGGGGAAGGAGCGATGCAGCGAGAGCAGCTCCTCCTGGTAGAGGGGGTACTGGCGGGTGGGGGTAACCTCCCCGGGAAAGATGTGCTCGCGGGCGGCGCTGAAGGGCTCCAGCACCTGCAGGCGTCCGTCCCGCAGCAGCCGCGGCCGCTCCGCCAGCTCCTCCAGGGCCACCAGCGGCGACCAGGAGAAGACGATCTCATCGGCCTCAATGTCCTCCAGCAGGTAGAGATCGACGCTCTCGATCTCCAGCTCCCGGCGACGGGCCGCATGCAGCTGGTGCAGACGCAGACCGATCAGGAAGTTGGTGACGCCGGGGGAGATGCCCATGTTGATCAGGGCGGCCAGGTGGCGCTCCTGGAAGGCCCCGTCGAAGGCGTACTGGGAGAAGGTGAGGGTGCGCTCCGTCTCGGCGTCATACATGTCGGAGGCCAGATCCACCGCATGGGCGCCGAGTTCGAGGCCCAGCTCCAGGATCGGGCGGTTGAAGCGGGGATGGGCGGCGTTCACCAGGAGTCGCGCACCGCTCAGGCGCTGCCGCTGGGGGTCGCGGCCATCGAACAGGGCATCGAAATCGGCCGCGGTGACGAAGGCGATGCCGTCGAGCAGCCACTCGGCATGGAACAGGGCATCGCGGGCCAGCTCCGGCTCCTGCACCACCACCAGGAAACGCAGCGGCACGTCATCGCGCTCGGCCAGCTCCGCCAGGCAGATCAACATGGAAGAGCCCACCGCCCCCAGGCCGAAGAACGCCACCGTCAGGGGTTCGGCCGCGGGCGTCGGGCCTGTCAGCGAGCTCTTGGACATGGGAGAGGGGCGAGATCCGCGGGCCTGAAAACCCATCATCCTTCGCCCCGGCCGGGGATGAAGGAATCCAACACCCGGCCCTGACTTCGCCCCCGCTTAACCTGGCGGCGCAAGGGTGGAGCGCATGCCCCCGCCTCCCCTGCCCAAGGCCCCGTTCGGCGACGCCGATCTCCCATCCCCCGCCGGATCGGAGCCGGGGGATGGGGAGGAGTGGCTGCGATCGGCGTTGCACAAGCTGCGGCGGACTCTCCTCAACCAGGAACGGCGGGAGCGGGGACGCCTGGAGGCGGTGGATCCGCACTACCGCACCAGCGCCCGCAACCTGCTGCATTTCCTGGCCTTCCGCCGGGGTGAGCACGGGGCGCTGCAGCGGGCGCTGCGGCTGCGGGGCCTGAGTTCGCTGGAGGGCTGCGAGGCCCACCTGCTGCCCACCCTCTCCGCCGTTCTGCATCAGCTGGGGGCTGCGGGAGGGGAGAGGCCAGCCGCCCGGGAGCCGGATCCGGAACCGCCTCCCCACGGCAGCGAGGACCCAGGGCAAAGCCATGGCCAGCGCCTGTTCGGCACCGGGGAGGGACTGGTGACACCGGCGATCATGGTCACCCTGCCGCGGGTGGCCACCCAGGACGCCGCCCTGATCCCGGAGCTGGTGCAGGCCGGCATGGCGATCGCCCGGATCAACGCCGCCCACGATGATCCGGCCGTCTGGGAGCAGCTGGTGGAGGGGGTGCGGCAGGCCAGCCGGCGCAGCGGCCGCCGCTGCCTGGTGGGGTTCGATCTGGCGGGCCCGAAGCTGCGCACCGGCCCCCTTCCGCCACTGCCGGGCGTGGTGCAGGGCCGTCCGCGCCGGGATCGGTTGGGCAGGTTGGTGCGCCCCTTCCGGATGCTGCTGGTCCCGGCAGGAGAACCGCTGCCGCTGCGGGACCTGTTCCCGGGAGCAGCGGAGGAGGGCTGGTGCGCTCTACCGGTGCGCGGCACCGGGCTGGAGGGCCTGGCGGCGGGCGATCGCCTCAGGGGTCGGGACGCCTCCGGGCGGCTGCGCGAACTCACGGTGGTGGACCAGGGAAACCAGGGGGTGGTGGTGGCGGGTCGGCAGCGCTGCCGCTTCCTGGAGGGGCTGCGCTTCCGCCAGGAGGGGGGCGAGGCGGAGTTTGAGGTGGCTGCCCTGCCGGAGGAGCCGGGCGAGCGGATCGTGCGTCCGGGGGATCGGTTGCGGCTCACGGCGACGGTCAGCGATGCCGCGGACGCCATCGCCTGCACCCTGCCCGCGGTGTTCGCCGATCTCAGGCCGGGTGAGCGGGTTCTGTTTGACGACGGCAGGATCGGCGCCCAGATCGAATCGGTTTCCCCCCACGAGGTGCAGCTGCGGATCCACCAGGCCAGGGCCCGCGGCAGCCGGCTCAGGTCTGATCAGGGCATCAACATCCCCGACAGCTCCGTTCGCCTGCCGGCGCTCACCGCCAAGGACATCACCGACCTGCCGTTCGCCGTTCGGCACGCCGATCTGATCAGCTATTCCTTCGTGCGCACCGTGGCCGACATCGAAGCGCTGCAGGCGGCCCTGCGAAGGCTGGGGCGGGAGGACCTGGGGGTGGTGCTGAAGATCGAGAACCGGCAGGCCGTTGGCCATCTGCCCGAACTGCTGCTGGCCGCGATGCGCAGCCCTGCGCCGCTGGGGGTGATGATCGCCAGGGGGGACCTGGCGATCGAATGCGGCTGGGAAGAGCTGGCCTCGATCCAGGAAGAAATCCTGCAGATCTGCACCGCAGCCCATGTGCCCTGCATCTGGGCCACCCAGGTGCTCGACGAGATGGCCCGCCACGGCACCCCCACCCGGGCCGAGATCACCGATGCCGCCATGGGAGCCCGGGCGGAGGCCCTGATGCTGAACAAGGGGCCGAACATCACGGCGACGGTGCGTACCCTGCAGGCGATCATCGCCAGGGTTCCCCGTCCCTTCGACGGCGGGGGGCCCGCCGCCCCGACCCTGCCCTCCGCCGTTTCCGCCATGGGGATCACGATCACCTCACCCTGCCCGGAGAGCACCATCGCCGAGGAGGGCATCCGCAGCTGGCCGGTCTGGACCTGTCCGGTGAGCACCTTCCCCTGGACCTACGGAGAGCGCGAGACCTGCCTGCTGCTGGAAGGGGAGGTGACCGTCACACCGGAGGGGGATGAGCCGGTGCACTTCAGGGCTGGCGACCTGGTGACGTTCCCGGCGGGCCTGCGCTGCACCTGGCAGGTGACAGCGCCGGTGCGCAAGCACTACCGCTTCGGGTAGGGCCCCCAGCTGGGGGACGGCAAGGGGTTCAGCCGAGCTGGAGAGCTGCGGCGGAGCCTGCGCCGCGGCTCTCCAGCTCGGCTCGCCAGAGTGGAGGCCCCGAACCCCGCATCATGACCCCGTCCCGTGAGCAGATCCTCGCCGCTTCCGCCGGCTGGGTGGCGGTGCTGCTGAATGTGGTGCCCGGGCTGGGGACCGGCTACCTCTATCAGCGGCGCTGGAGGGCCTACTGGATCACCTCCGCGCTGGCCACCGCCTGGTTCGTGGCCGGCGCGGTGCTGGGGCAGAACGCCGATGGCGCCACGGAGAGCCGGAACCAGCTGGTGGGACTGGTGGGCCTGTTGGCGTTGGCCGCCATCAGCGCGACCGAGGCCGGCCTGGCGGTCAAGCGGGTCCGGCAGAACCCCTGAGATCCCCTGTCCGCCCTCAGGCGGGGCCACGGGAATTCCAGGAGGGGCGGGTAGGCTCGCCCTGGTTACATGGGAAACGCCGGGGGCCGGCAGAGGATCCGCTGCCGCAGGCCCGGCCCGATCGATCACCGCGATGCCACGCCCGTACCAACCCTCCCTCCTGCGCCTCCTGCACGGCATTACCGCCCTGCTGGTGCCGCTGGCCTGGCTCTCGGGCCTGGTGGTGTACTCCACCCACGACGGCCGCTTCGGCCGCTTGCCGGTGACGATCCCCGGCGAATGGATCGACATCCATGGATCGGTGGGGGTGCTGCTCTGGCCCGTGGCGCTGCTGTTCGTGCTCTATGCCCTCACGGTGGGTCGGCCCCGCCTGCGCCACCCCGGCAATGCCATAGCCCTGCT
>JBIIND010000115.1:0-5535 GCA_044337665.1 Cyanobium sp. | reverse complement strand
TCTTCCCCTGAGGCTTGGCAGGCCCGCTCGCGCTTCGCCACCGAATCACTGGCTCTGCAGCCAGGGCAGCACGAGGGTCACCAGGGTGTAGACCACCGCCGGCACGAACAGGTAGCTGTCGATGCGGTCGAGCACGCCGCCATGGCCGGGGATGACGTCCCCGGAATCCTTCAGGCCCGCATCCCGCTTCATCATCGATTCGGTGAGATCCCCCACCAGCGCGAACACCGCCACCACCGCGCCCAGCAGCCCACCGAACAACCACCCCATGCGCCAGCCGAGCAGCGTCCCCCCCAGGGCACCCACCAGCAGGGCGCACAACAGGCCCCCCACGGCCCCCTCCACCGTTTTGCCGGGGGAGATGGGCGAGAGGGGATGGCGACCCAGCCGGCGGCCGATCACGTAGCTGCCGATGTCGGTGGCCACGATCAGAAAGCAGGCCAGCAGGGTGAGGGCCAGGCCGGCGCTGCCGGGCCAGCCCTGGAAGGCCAGGTTCGGCACCAGGGCTGGATCGCTGAGGTCCCGCAGCTTGATCCAGTGGCTGGGCAGGAAACCGAGATAGAAGAGGCCGAACACGGAGGCGGCCACATCGGCGATCGTTCCGGTGAGGGGCTGGAGCAGCAGCCAGCCGCAGATCACCGCGCCGGAGGCCGGCAGCACCGCCGCGGCCACGTCCGCCCCCAGCCAGCCGCCGCCGGCGGCGGCCTGGGTGGAGAGCAGCATCAGCTGCACCGCCACCAAGGTGGTTTTGGTGGCGGGTCGGATGCCCTTGAACTGGGCCATGCGGAAAAACTCCTGCAGGCCCAGATGCACGATCACACCCACGGCGACGGTGAACCACCAGCCCCCCAGCCAGACCACGAGGGCGCCGAAGCCGCCGACGGCCCAGCCGCTGGCCAGGCGGGCCAGCGAGGTGGTGGAGCGGCGGGGACGGACAGGCAGCGTCAAGGGGGGAGGGGCGTGGCGCGGGATCTTCAGCGCTCGGCCGCGATCATGAACAGGGGTTCGGCCGCCGCCAGCTTGGCCTGGCTGCCGCGGCGCTGCATGCGGTGCACGGTGGCCTGAACCACCTGCACATCCCGGGCGCCGAGCTGGCCGAGGGTATCGGTGGCGTCCACCAGTCCCTCCAGGCTGGCGGTGCTGATCACCAGCCGCCCGCTCGGGCGCAGCGCCTCCCACACCACCCGCAGCACATCCCCCAGGGGACGGCCCACCTCCAGCAGAACCCGGTCGGGATGGGGGGGAAGGGCGGCCAGATCATCCGGAGCGCGGCCGGCGTGGATGTGCAGATTGGCGATGCCGAACCGGCGGCGGTTGCGCTCCAGCAGGTCGATCGCCTCCGGATCGCGCTCCAGGGTGTGGACCGCTCCGGCGGGCAGCAGCCGGGCGATCTCGAGGGCCAGGGCGCCGGTGCCGCCCCCGATGTCCCAGACCAGGGAATCGGCCCGGGGCCGCAGATGCACCAGCAGCATCACCCGCAGCTCCAGCGGGGTAGGGCTGAAGCCGGGGGCGTCAACGAAGAGGGCATCGGGCAGACCCGGCGTGACGAAATCCCAGCGGATGGGGAGGGAACCGGAGCCGGGATCGGAACCGGGATCCGTCATCGGGCCCCACAGAGGCGCTAATGGATGCACCGTATCAGCGGATCACCCTCAGGCCCTGGGGCAGCTGGCCCGGCCAAAGCCGCCGCTGCTCGCCCAGCCAGGCCGCCCGGTCCGCATCGATCCTCTCCCCCGGCACCAGCAGGGGGATGCCCGGCGGGTAGGGACAGAGGGGTTCCGCGGCGATGCGGCCGGCGCACTGCGCCAGGTCCACCCGCTCCGCCTCCGCCCGCCAGGCCCGCCCGAGGGGGAGCTCCGGGGCGGCCACCAGGGGCAGCGGCGGCGGCGTGAAGGGCGGGAGGGGCGCGCCGCCCAGCGCCTGGCGCAGGGCCGTGAGGGCGCGGGGCAGCCTTCGCTCCAGGCCCGGGGGCGGCACCAGGCCAAGGCAGAAGGTGAGGGCACCGGGTTCCGGCAGTTCGCAGATCACCCCCCGCTCCCGCAGCCAGGTGTCGGCGGCGAGGCCGGCGATGCCCAGGGGAGCGGTGGCCAGCACGAGCCGCAACGGATCGCCGTTGGCCAGGGGCGCCAGGCCGGTGGCGGCCAGGCGCCGCCGCAGCCGCAGGGCGCGCGCCCCGGCCCGGCGGCGCCGCGCCGCACCCGCCGGACTGGCGGACTCCGCCAGGGCGGCCGCGCTGGCGGCCAGCAGCAGGGCGCTGGGGCTGGAGGTCTGCAGCCACAGCAGGCTGCGCTCCAGGGCGTGGGGATCCACCCGATGGCCCTGGGCCAGCAGCACGGCGCTCTGGGCCAGGCCTCCACCGCTCTTCTGCAGCGACAGCACGGTCAGATCGGCCCCGGCCGCCACCGCCGCGCCGTCGCCATGGGCCTGATCCACCAGCACCGGCAGCCCCGCCCCGTGCAGCACCGCCACCAGGGCGGGCAGATCGGCGGCCAGCCCCTGGTAGGTGGGATCCACCAGCACCGCCGCCACGGGGGGTGCGGCGCCCCCCATCGCCGTCGCCAGCACCCGCGCCAGGTGGTGGGGTGAGGGCGGCAGCCAGAGGCCGCTCACCGGGTCGAAGGGGAGGTCGAACAGCAGGGGCTGCAGGTCGCCGAGCACGCAGGCGTGGAGCAGGGAGCGGTGCAGGTTGCGGGGCAACAGCACGGCCGCACCCGGCGGGGCGAGGGCCAGCAGGGCCGCCTGGAGCAGACCGGAAGCCCCATTGACACCGAACCAGCAGCGCTGGGCCCCGAACAGCGCGGCGGCCTGCCGCTGGGCTTCGGCCACGGCCCCCTCCGGCTCCAGAGGCCCACCCACCTCGGGGAGTTCGGGCAGATCCCAGCTGCCCGGCGGGCGGCGCAGCAGCTGGGCCAGAGCGGGCGGCAACCCCCGACCCCGCCCATGGGCCGGCAGGTGGAGGGGCAGGACGGGGGCCCGGGCGGAGAGAACCGTCCGCAGGGGCCGCCAGGGATCGGCCATGGGGGGCGGGTCGCGATTTCTAGAGTCTGGGCAGTCGCCCGCCCGCGCCCTGACCGCAGCCCTCCCCAGCGCCGTCGCCGTGCCCGCTGACGCCGCCCCACCCCCCACCGACGACGCGCCCCGCTACGACCCCACCGCCGACCTGCGCTGGCTGTTGTTGCGGCCCTGGATCTGGGTGAGCCGCCTGCTGGTGGTGGCCTGGCAGCTCGGCGGGCTCGCGATCACCCTGGCCAGCCAGAACAGCAGCCCCGATCCGGCGGTGCAGAAGCGCCTGGCCCGTCGCATCCTCACCACCCTCAGCGACCTGGGCCCGTGCTTCATCAAGGTGGGCCAGGCCCTCTCCACCCGCCCGGACCTGGTGCGCCGGGACTGGCTTGAGGAACTCACCCGGCTGCAGGACGACCTGCCCGCCTTTCCCCACGCCCGCGCCCTGGCGCTGATCGAGGCGGAGCTGGGGGCACCGGCCGCGACCCTGTTCGCCGAGTTTCCCGAACATCCGGTCGCCGCCGCCTCCCTCGGCCAGGTGTACCGGGCCCGCCTGGAGGACGGGCGCTGGGTGGCGGTGAAGGTGCAGCGGCCCGATCTCCCCTTTCTGCTGCGCCGGGATCTGGTGATCATCCGCAGCCTCGGCGTGCTGGCGGCGCCGTTCCTGCCCCTCAATCTGGGCTTCGGGCTGGGGGCGATCATCGATGAATTCGGCTCCACCCTCTTCGATGAGATCGACTACCGCAAGGAGGCGGACAACGCCGAGCGCTTCGCCCGCCTGTTCGAGGACCAGCCGGAGGTGACGGTGCCGCTGGTGGAGAGGCGTCTCTCCAGCCGGCGTGTGCTCACCACCCAGTGGATCAACGGCATCAAGCTGCAGAACCGCCGTGAACTGCAGGCCCACCACCTCGATCCGGCGGCCCTGATCCGCACGGGCGTGATCGCCGGCCTGCGCCAGCTCCTGGAGTTCGGTTACTTCCACGCCGACCCCCATCCGGGCAACCTCTTCGCCCTGGCGGGCCGCCACCACGGGCTGGGCCATGTGGCCTATGTCGACTTCGGCATGATGGATTCGATCAGCGACGCGGACCGCATCACCCTGACGGGGGCGGTGGTGCACCTGATCAATCGCGATTTCGAGGCGCTGGCCCGCGATTTCCTCTCCCTTGGGTTTCTCAACCCCAGCGCCGACCTGCGGCCGATCGTGCCGGCCCTGGAGGAGGTGCTCGGTGGAGCGCTGGGCGAGAACGTGGGCAACTTCAACTTCAAGGCGATCACCGACCGCTTCTCGGAGCTGATGTTCGACTACCCCTTCCGGGTGCCCGCCCGCTTCGCCCTGATCATCCGGGCGGTGGTCAGCCAGGAGGGGCTGGCGATGCGTCTCGACCCCGATTTCCGCATCATCCGCGTCGCCTACCCCTACGTGGCGCGCCGCCTGCTCGCCGGCGACACCGTCGAGATGCGCGAGAAGCTGCTGGAGGTGATCTTCGACCGCTCCGGACGGCTGCGGGTGGAACGGTTGCAGAGCCTGCTGGCGGTGGTGGAGAGCGATGGGGATGGCGCCGATCTGCTGCCGGTGGCCCGGGACGGCCTGCGTTTGCTGTTCGGCGCCGAGGGCAGCGGCTTGCGGCAACGGCTGCTGCTCTCCCTGGTGAGCGATGACCGCCTCAACACCCAGGATCTGCAGGCCCTGCTGGGCCTGATGCGGCGCACCTTCTCGGCTCGGCGCCTGGCCGGCGGCGTGCTGGCCCGCCTGAATCCGCTGGCGGCCTGATCGGCCGTCCCTCGCGGCGGTTAGGGTCTGGGCCCCCGGAATGGAACGCGTGCCCGTCCCGCCGCTCGAGCTGCCGTCGCTTGACCTGCCCCCGATCGATCTGCCACCGGTCGATCTGCAGGAAGCCGCGCTGGATCAGGCCAGCGGCATGTTCGCCGATCTCGACGCCAGCGAGATCCTGCTGGAGTACGCCCAGATCGAGAATCCCCCCTACCTGGTGGCCGCGGCGGGGCTGGTCATCGCCATCCTCTGCGGTCTCACCTTCTCCCGTCTGGTGCAGGACCGGCTCGATGGCTGGAAGCAGGACCGGCTGGCCCTGCTTCCCCTCGCCAGCTTCCAGACCCTGCTGCCCTGGGCCGGTCTCGTGATCGGCGTCACCCTCTTCATCGGCAGCTGCCTGCAGGTGTTCGGCTTCGCTGGGGGGGCGGCGCTGCTGGTGGCCTTTCTGCTTTCGCTCGCCACCGCCGGAGCCCTCTGGCGCCAGCTCACCCAGCTGATGCTGCAGGTGCAGGAGGGCACATTCCGCGCCGTCGATTTCGACAATTTCGATCAATTCTTCTGAGTTCTGTCGTCGGCAGGGATGGGCGGCAACGGCCATCCCGGAAACCGGAAGATCATCGATCCTGCGCTGACGCTTTGCCGGGGAGGCTGACCCCGCTAGCAGTGGTGGAGACCCCGGCGAATCCGCCCCTTGTTTCCCCTGTTCCTGCTCCTGCTGCTCGCCTTCCTGGCGATCCAGATGCGCAGCCTGGACCAGC
>JBIIND010000114.1:0-5545 GCA_044337665.1 Cyanobium sp. | reverse complement strand
GGTGGGCTCCCAGGCGATGGCCTGGCTGTGGGGTCGGATGCCGATCAGCCGCTCGGCATCGCGGTCAAAGGTGTGGGCATCGCCGGTGGTGAGAAAGCGGTGGCCCGGGAGGGGATCGGCCTGGGCCACCAGGCCGTAGTGGTGCAGCAGGGAGGCGAGGTGCCGCGCGACGGCGGGGGCCGGATCGATCACGGCCACCTCCGGACCGACGAGGCGGCGGATCGTGTCGATCACGAAGGGGTAGTGGGTACAGCCGAGCACGATCGTGTCGGCGCCGGCGGCGAGCATGGGGGTGAGGAAACCCTGCAGGAGCGCCTCGGTGGCGGGCCCCTCCAGCTCTCCGGCTTCGACCCGGTCGGCCAGGCCCAGGCAGACCTGCTCCACCACCCGCACCGTGGAGGCGTGGCGGCCGACGGTGGCGCGGTAGAGGCGCCCCTGGAAGGTGGCGGGGGTGGCCATCACGCCGACCACGCCGCTGCGGGAGAGGGCGACGGCGGGTTTGACGGCGGGCTCCAGGCCGAGCAGCAACGTGCCCGGGAAGCATTCGCGCAGGTGGTGAAGGGCGACCGCCGAGGCGGTGTTGCAGGCCACCACGATCGCCTTGCAGCCGGCTTTCACCAGGCAACCGCCGATGGCTTCGCAGTACTGGCGGATCTCCTGGGGCTGGCGACCGCCGTAGGGCACATGGGCCCGATCCGCCACATAAACGATGGATTCAGCGGGGAGCTGGCGGACGATCTCCCGCCAGACGCTCAGCCCCCCCAGTCCGGAATCGAACAGGCCGATCGGCGCCTCGGGAACGCCGCGTCCCGGCCGGAGGCCGCCCGCTGGCTGCTGGCTGTCCGGCGGTTGGCTCATGGGCCGCCAAGGTAGGTGAGGATGCCCGTGGCGACAGCCTGGGCGAGGCGACGGCGGTAGTTCGGA
The DNA here is from genome assembly GCA_044337665.1 of Cyanobium sp. Classification (GTDB taxonomy): domain Bacteria; phylum Cyanobacteriota; class Cyanobacteriia; order PCC-6307; family Cyanobiaceae; genus Cyanobium. The sequence continues at coordinate 4,621 of JBIIND010000114.1, read as the reverse complement.
TCCGCCAGGCGGGGGTTGTCGATCTCGCCGGTGACGAAGCCCATCTCCGCCAGCACGGAGGGCATCACGGTGCGGCGAATCACGAAGAAGCGGCCTGGACGGGCGCCGCGGTCGGGGGTACCGGGGGAGATGGCCATGAGCTCCCGCTGGATCGCCTCCGCCAGGGAACGGGAGCGGCCCCCTTCGAAATAGAAGGTCTCGATGCCGTTCACGTCGGGGCGATCCATGCTCAGCGCATTGGCGTGGAGGCTCACGAACACATCGGCGCCGCTGCTGTTGGCCAGGGCCACACGGGGCGGCAGGTCGACGTCCACCTCGGTGGTGCGGGTGAGCAGCACCTGCACGCCGCGGGCCTGGAGCAGGCGGGCCACCTGCAGGCTCACATCGAGCACCACGTCGGTCTCGCGCAGGCCGTTGATGCCGACGGCGCCGGGGTCGGGACCGCCGTGGCCGGGATCGATCACCACCCGGAAGCGTCCGCGGGGCACCTCCGGCAGGCCCTCAGTGGAGGGCGTGCTGGTGCTGGGCACGAAGGAGGGGTCGGCCCCCAGGCGGGGGGAAGGCCGGCGGGGGGACCAGGCGGTGGCGGCCTCCAGATCCCCTTCGCCGACGGGTTGGAGACTGCCGGGGCGCAGGCCGCTGAGGTCCATGCGCCAGCGGTCACGGGCGGTGCCCACCAGGCGGAGCTGGCGGGGATCAAGGCGGGTGCCGGGCAGGAATTCGAGCACCAGGCGGGTGGTGGAGGGATCGGGCCGGCCGATGCGCACCTCCTGCAGGGCGCCCCCGGCGCTGAGGCGGCGGGGGCGGAGGGGTGCGCCGGGCAGGTCGATCCAGAGCCGGGGCCCGCGGCCGCCGGTGCCCTCCTCAAAGAAGGCCTGGAGCGGCACCCCGGGGGTGGTGCGCAGCTCCAGCACGCCCTCACGGGTGACGCGCCAGGCGGAGAGGGCGCTGGCCGCCCAGGCCGGCAGGGCCCCCAGGCCCGTGAGGGCGGCGCTCAGCAGGGTGGCGCCGAGCCCAACCCCTCCGAGCGCCATGGGCCGCAACCTGGCCCCGATCGCCGCGCACCGTGCCATCGCGGAACTCAGAACAGGGCGGGACGACGGTGCTGCAGGCTCGGCATCTGGGCGCGCACCCGCACGCCATGGCCGGTGTCCACGGGCGCGACCGCCATGCCTGGAGCGATGCCGGCGTCGGCCAGCACGGTGCCCCAGGGGTCGATCACCAGGGCGTGGCCGTGGGTCTGGCGGCGGCCGTAGTGGAGGCCGGTCTGGGCGGGGGCGACCACATAGGCGGTGTTCTCGATGGCACGGCTCTGGAGCAGCACCTGCCAGTGGTCCTTGCCGGTGTACGCGGTGAAAGCGGCGGGCACGAAGAGGAGTTCGGCCCCAGCGCCGGCGAGGTGGCGGTAGAGCTCGGGGAAGCGCACGTCGTAACAGATGGAAAGGCCCACGCGGCAGAGGCCGGGCACATCCACCACGGGTGGCAGTTCGGTGCCGGGGCGCACGGTGGCCGACTCCCGGTAGGTGATGCCGTCGGGGAGATCCACATCAAAGAGATGGATCTTGTCGTAGCGGGCCAGCAGCACCCCCTCGTGGTTCACCAGCTCGGCGCGGTTGTAGGTCTGGTTTTCGCCGGCGGGCACGGGGAAGCCGCCGCCGAGGAGGGTGACCTGGTACCGGCGGGCCATGGTGACCAGAAAGGCGCTGCAGCGCTCCGCCAGCTGGGGGGCGATGGCCAGGCGCTTTTCGTCATCGCCCATGAAGGCGAAGTTCTCGGGCAGGCCCACCAGATCGGCACCGCGGCGGGCGGCCATCTCGATCTGCTCTTCGGCGGCCGCGAAATTGGCATCCGGGTCGGAGGTGCTGGTGAGTTGCAGGGCCGCGGCCAGGAAACTGCTCACCATCACTCCGGTCGAGAGGGCTGACTGTAGGGGAGGCTCCCCGGCCGGCAAGCCCCCGGCGGCGGGCCTGGGGCGGGCCTTCAGCCGGCCCGGAGCACGCCGGGCTCGGCCTGGAAGGGCACGAGGGAAAGGCTGTCCACGGCGGCGCAGCAGGCGAAGTCGGCGTCGTGATCGCCGAGGCGGATCAGGCGCTGGCCATGGCTGGCGGCCCGCAGACAGGTTTCCGTGTCGAGGTGCCACTGCTGCCAGAGGGCGAGGGCGGCGAGGGCCTCGTCGTTGGCGAGGGTCACCCCCACATGGGGGGCGACCGCCAGCTCGGTGGCGGCGGAGACCACGGCGCCGGCGGCGAGGCTGTCCTCCAGGGAGTAATCCCCCTCCCAGCCGCTGCCCACGATCCAGACCCGCTGGCAGTTCCGTTCCACCAGGCGGCGGGCGACGGCGGTGCGGTTGGGAAGGCAGGCGGTGAGCAGCAGGGGCACCTTCTTCACGGCGGCGAGGGAGCGGGTGCCGTTGGTGGTGCTCATGAAGATGCGTTTGCCCCCCACCCGCTCGGGGGTGACCGCCAGGGGGGAGTTGCCCAGGTCATAGCCGTCCACCCGCTGGCCGCCCCGCTCACCGGCCCTGAGGGTCAGCTCGGCGGGCCAGGCGGCGGCGGCGGCCTCCAGTTCGCCGAGATCGGCGAAGGCCTGGATGGCTTCGGCACCGTTCTGGAGCGACCAGGCGATGGTGGTGGTGGCGCGCAGCACATCGATCACCACGGCGGCGTCCGGGCCACCCTCGGCGGGGGGAAGCGCCGCGGGCACCGCTTCTGAGGTGTGGAAGTAGGAGATCTGCATGGGGGCGCCGGCGGCTGGGCCGAGTGTGGCAGAGCAAACCGACGGCGCTGGCGCCAGCAGCCCTCGCCGCACGGGGGCGCACTGTTCTTGGACGTACGGGCGCCCGCATGCGCCAGAGTGCGGCCTGACGTCACTGCGCCGCGTGTCTGGAGTGATGACCCGCCAGGGCCGCGACCTGCGCGGTTTCCTGCGCCTGCTGGAACAGCGGGGCCAGCTGCGCCGCATCACGGCGCCGGTGGATCCAAACCTGGAGCTGGCCGCAATCGCCGATCGGGTGCTGGCCCTGGGGGGTCCGGCGCTGTTGTTTGAGAACGTGATCGGCTCGTCCATGCCCGTGGCGGTGAACCTCCTGGGCACGGTGGAGCGGGTGCTGTGGAGCATGGGGATGGAGCGCCCCGAGGAGCTGGAGAACCTCGGCGAGCGCCTGGGGCTGCTGCAACAGCCGAAGCCCCCGAAGGGACTGAAGGAACTGAAGCGCTTTGGCGGGGTGTTCTGGGACCTGGTGAAGGCCCGCCCCGACCGCGACCTCACCCCCCCCTGCCGGCAGGTGGTGCTGCGCGACGACGCCGTGAACCTGGATGCGTTGCCCCTGCTGCGGCCCTGGCCGGGGGATGCGGGCGGTGTGATCACCCTGGGCCTGGTGATCACGAAGGACTGCGAGACGGGCGTGCCCAACGTGGGCGTTTACCGCCTGCAGCGCCAATCGATCAACACGATGACGGTGCACTGGCTGAGCGTGCGGGGCGGCGCGCGTCACCTGCGCAAGGCGGCGGCGGCGGGCAAGAAACTGGAGATCGCGATCGCAATCGGCGTGCACCCGCTGCTGCTGATGGCGGCGGCCACGCCGATCCCGGTGCAGCTGAGCGAATGGCTGTTCGCGGGGCTGTACGGGGGCGAAGGCGTACGGCTGTGCCGCTGCAAAACCCTGGATCTGGATGTGCCCTCCCACAGCGAGATGGTGCTGGAGGGCACGATCACGCCGGGGGAGGATCTGGCGGATGGGCCGTTCGGGGACCACATGGGCTTCTACGGCGGCGTGGAGGCCTCGCCATTGGTGCGCTTCCACTGCATCACGCACCGCAAGGACCCGATCTTCCTCACGACCTTCAGCGGCCGGCCCCCGAAGGAGGAGGCGATGCTGGCGATCGCCCTGAACCGCATCTACACCCCGATCCTGCGTCAACAGGTGCCGGAGATCGTGGATTTCTTCCTGCCGATGGAGGCGCTGAGCTACAAATTGGCTGTGCTGTCCATTGATAAGGCCTATCCGGGCCAGGCCAAGCGGGCGGCGATGGCTTTCTGGAGCGCCCTGCCGCAATTCACGTACACAAAATTTGTGGTGGTGGTGGACCGGGCGATCAACATCCGCGATCCGCGCCAGGTGATCTGGGCAATTGCTGCACAGGTGGATCCGCAGCGGGATCTGTTTGTGCTGGAGGACACACCGTTTGACAGTCTCGATTTCGCCAGCGAGCGGCTGGGCCTGGGCGGACGTCTGGCGATCGATGCCACCACCAAGATCGGGCCGGAACGGCGCCATGACTGGGGGGAGCCGCTGACGCGAGGGGCGGAGCTGGAGGCGAGGGTGGAGGGCCGCTGGGCGGAGCTGGGGCTGGCGGATCTGGGGGACGCCGCGCCGGATCCCGCCCTGTTCGGATACACGCTGGAGCTTGTACTGGAACGGCTTCGCAGCCGGAGATGATGCGGGTAAGGTGGCGCTTCAGAGCTGGAAGCGACGTGGGACAGAAGATCTGGCCTCGCGTTCGCGGCAGAGGGCGGAGAGCCGGCGACCGAAGCGGAAAAGCACAAAGGGCCCGAGGATGGGAAGCGGGGCTGGCACCGGGGTGATGGTGAGCGAGCCGATGCGGATCAATCCCGTTGCATA
>JBIIND010000113.1:0-5587 GCA_044337665.1 Cyanobium sp. | reverse complement strand
CCCATCGCTCGGGCCGAGCCGCACCCGGCCCAGTTCCCGGGTGGTCAGCCAGAGGCTGCCGTCGGGTTCGAAGCGGATCTCCCGCAGCCCGGGGCCGAATCGAGGGGCGGACTTGAGCACCTGGGCCAGAGCGGCGCGGTGGCGACTGTTCCAGCCCACCACCTCGAGATTCATCGGCCCCCGCAGGCGCACCCCCAGGCCTGGGCGGACGCTGATCCAGTTGCCAAGGCGATCGACGTAGCCCCGCTCGCTCCCCCCGGGGGTGCGCCGCGCCGCCCGGGCCACCGCCTCCCGGTCCACCAGTTCGATCCTCAGGCGGGGGGGGAGCATCAGCCGGCTCACCTTCACCTGCTCCACCGGCAGGGCATCGGTGAGGCTGCGGCTCAGTTCCCGCGGGCGCAGGGCGAGCAGGGGCAGGGGAAACCGCATCGCCGCCGCCTGGATCACCTGCTCCCGACTCACCAGGGAGCTGCCGCTCACCTCGAGCTGGGAGGGATCCCGCAGGATCCACCCCTGGCGCAGCAGCACGGTGCCGAGGCCCGCGGCCAGCCCTGTGAAGACCACGAACCGCCAGAGGTTGCGCAGGCGCTCGGCACGCCTCTGTTGGCGCAGCTCCCGGCGGCGGGCGGCGCCGGGGGGCAGCGGGCTGCTCACAGCTCGCATCGGGACCGCGCCATCAGCTCATCGATCCAGCGCCGGGCCCGCTTGGCGTCGGCGAAGGGGAGGTCCTTCTGGACGCCCCCTCCCACCAGCCGCAGCCGACAGGCTCCCTCGCTCTCCTCCGTGAGCGGCGCCTCCCCGGAACCGAGGGAGAGCAGCTCCACCACCTCAAGATCCTTGATCACAAAGGAATCAACGGGCTTGAAGCTGCCCGCCTCGAAGCTGGTCCAGCTCAACACCCCATCGCTGAGGCGGGCGCCCCCGCAGCTGTCCAGCTTGGCCAGCTCCGCGTCGGCGGCCCATTCCCGGAACAGGCGCTGCCGCCGCCGCTCCAGCCAACCCAGCCCTGTGAGCAGCACAAAGACCAGCAGCAGGGGCAGCCAGAGGAGTCCTTGGGTCATGGCTTCTCTCCACCTGGATCGCGACGAGGGGAGGATTCTCTCGCCCCCTCCACGAGAGTGTGAAGCAGCGCTTCGAGCGGCAGGCCGCTGGCGGCCCAGAGCATCGGGTACATGCTCTGGCTCGTGAAGCCCGGCAGGGTGTTGATCTCATTGAGCCACAATCCGCCGCCATCCCCGGCGCCCGCGCCCTCCTCGTAGAAGAAATCCACCCGGGACAGACCCGAGGCGCCCACCGCGCGGCATGCCGCCACCGCGAGCGCCCGGGCCCGCTCGCTCACCTCGGGCGGCACCTGGGCCGGGATCACGGTGTGGCTCAACCCCTCGCTGTATTTGGTGGTGTAGTCGTACCAGTCGGCGTCGAAACGGATTTCGCCAAGCACCGAGGCCCGCAGCTCCCCACGGCCGAGCACGGCGCACTCCAGCTCCCGGGCCTTCACCCCCTGCTCCACCACCACGCGTGGATCGAGGGCTGCCGCCTCCCGCAGGCCGGCGAGCAGGGTGGCGCGGTCCGTGGCCTTGCTGATGCCCACGGAGGAGCCCAGGTTGGCGGGCTTGACGAAGCAGGGATAGCCCAGCTCCCGCTCGAGCCGCTCGAGCAGGGCTTCCGGGGCGTCGAGTTCGCTGGCCTGCAGGGACACGTAGGGCACCTGGGGCAGGCCGGCGGCGGCGAAGGCGGCCTTCATCGCCTGTTTGTCCATGCCCACGGCCGAGCCGAGCACGCCCGAGCCCACAAAGGGCACCTGCATCAGGGTGAACAGGCCCTGGATCGTGCCGTCCTCGCCGTTCGGGCCATGCAGCACCGGGAACCAGAGATCCACCTCCAGCGCTCCCTCGGGCAGTCCCCGGAACCCTGGGGGGCCATCGGCGGGCAGATCCTGCGCCTCAGCCGGAACCCCGCGAGCCAGCACCTCCTGGGCCACCGCCGGCGGCCACCAGCGACCCTGGCGGTCGATGTAGAAGCAGCTCAGCTGGTAGCGGCGGGCATTGTCGCCGCTCCGCAGGCCCGCGGCCACCGTGGCGGCGGAGCGGATCGAGACCGCGTGCTCCCCGGAGGCTCCCCCGAACACCAGGCCGAGGTGGAGCGGGGTTGAGGTCATCGCGGGGCGGGAGCGGCGCCAACCGTATCAGCGTTCCGCCGTTACGCCAGGCTGCCGCTGAGGGAGAAGGCCCGCACCGTCTCGATGCGCACGTTCACCAGGTCGCCGGGCCGCACCACCGTTCCATCGGGCCGCTGGCTGGGGAAGAAGGTCAGGCGGTTGCTGCGGGTGCGGCCCATCGCCTGCGTGGAATCGCGGGGATTGGCCCCCTCCACCAGGATCGGCTCCAGGCGGCCGGCATAGCGGGCGTTGCGCTCCCGGGCCTTGCGCTCCACCAGGGCGTTGAGCTCCCGCAACCGCTCCACCTTCACCGCCTCGGGCAGCTGATCCGGCCAGTCGGCGGCGGGGGTTCCGGGTCGGGGGGAGTAAGCGGCGGTGTTCACCTGGTCGAAGCCCAGCTCCTCCACGAGCGCCAGGGTGCGGCGGAACTGGGCGTCGCTCTCGCCGGGGAAGGCGACGATGACATCGGCGCTGATCGCCGCGTCGGCCATGCGGGAGCGGATCCGCTCGATGATGCGCCGGTAGCGCTCGACGGTGTATCCCCGCCCCATGGCCCGCAGGATTGCGTCATCACCGCTCTGGAAGGGGATGTGGAAGTGCTCGCAGACCTTCTCCAGGTCGGCGCAGGCGTCGATGAGGCGGTCGGTGAAGTAGCGGGGATGGCTGGTGGCGAAGCGGAGACGGTCGATCCCTCGCACGTCGTGGACATGATGCAAAAGGTCGGTCAGGGTGTGGGCACGGCGGCCCTCCGGCGTGATCCCGGGCAGGTCGCGGCCATAGGCGTCGATGTTCTGCCCGAGCAGCGTCACCTCCCGGTACCCCCGCGCGGCCAGCCCCTCCATCTCCAGGCGGATCGCCTCGGGCAGGCGGGACTGCTCCTGCCCCCGCACGGAGGGCACGACGCAGTAGGTGCAGCGCTCGTTGCAGCCATAGATCACGTTCACCCAGGCACAGACCTGGCTGTCGCGGCGGGCGGTGCTGATGTCTTCGAGGATGTGGTGCTCCTCGGTGGCCACCACCTGGGCACCGCTGGCCACCTGGCCCAGCAGGGTCTCCAGCCGGTTGGCGTGCTGGGGACCCATCACCAGGTCGAGCTCGGGAACCCGCCGCAGCAGAGCCTCCCCTTCCTGCTGGGCCACGCAACCCGCCACCACGAGCGTGAGGTGGGGGTTGTCCCGCTTGCGCCGGGCCTGGCGACCCAGGTAGCTGTAGACCTTCTGCTCCGCGTTGTCGCGGATCGTGCAGGTGTTGTAGAGCACCAGATCCGCCTCCAGTTCGGCGCTGGCCGGGCGGTAGCCCATGGCCTCGAGGATGCCGGCCATGCGCTCGGAATCCGCCTTGTTCATCTGGCAGCCGAAGGTGGTGATCCAGTAGCGGCCGGGGCCGCCCTGCGCCTCCGCGGTGGGGGTGGCAGCGGTGGAGGGGCGGGTCGTCATCGCTTCAGTGTCCGCCATGGACATCCGCGGCTCTGGGCCACCCGGCCCGCCACGGCGGTCATGCCAGCGTAGGGGGCACCAGGGGCAGGAGCCCGCTGTCGCCATGCGCTGCCGCCTGCAACGCTTCCCGCTCACCAAGGCGGTGCCCCTGGCGATCAGCCGCGGCACCACCGCCGCTGTCGACCACTGGCTGCTGACGCTGGAGCATGACGGCGTGAGCGGCCTGGGGGAGACCGGCGGCTTCGAGACCGGCCACCGCCGCTACGAAGGCCAGGCGGTGGCGGCTGAACTGGAGGCACTGCTGCCCCGGCTCGAGGGCCTCGCCCCCCAGCCGGCCCAGGCCCTTGAGCCGCTGCTGGAGCCCCTGTCGCCTCCGGCTCGCTGCGCCGTGGACCTGGCCCTGCACGACTGGTGGGGCAGGCGTCTCGGCCAGCCGCTGCATCGCCTCTGGGGGCTCGACCCGGCGGCGGTGCAGTCCACCAGCGTCACCCTCGGGTTGGGCCCTGTGACCCAGGTGCGGCAGCGCCTCTCGCGCTGGTGGGAGCAGCTGCCGGCCACACGGGTGAAGCTGAAGCTGGGCAGTCCGGAGGGATTGGAGCACGATCGGGCCCTGGTGCGGGCCGTGGGTGAGGCTCTGGAGGAGCGCCGCCAGGCCACCGGATTGCCGCTTGAGCTGCAGGTGGACGCCAACGGCGGGTGGGATCGGGTGGGGGCGCGGGCGATGTTCGGCTGGCTGGCGGACCTGGGGGTGGTGCTGGTGGAACAGCCCCTGCCGCCCCTGGTGGATCCGGAGGCGGATGCCGCCGCCTTCGCTGCCCTGCGCTGCGACTGCCCGATTCCCCTGGTGGCCGATGAGAGCTGCTGGAATCTGGCGGATGTGGTGCGGCTGGCCCCCTATGTCGACGGGGTGAACATCAAGCTGCTCAAGAGCGGCGGGCTCTCGGAGGCGCTGCTGATGGCCCGGGCCTGCCGGCGCCTGGGGCTGGGGGTGATGCTCGGTTGCTATTCCGACGCCCGGCTGCTCAACGGAGCCGCGGCCCAGCTGTTGCCCCTTGTGGCCTGGCCCGATCTGGACAGCCATCTGAACCTGATCGACGACCCCTTCCTCGGCCCGGGGCTGGAGGGGGATCGGGTGCTGCCCGGCGAGGGCCCTGGGCTGGGGGTGGGGGTGGCCCCCGGATCGGCCGCCTCGGGGCTCGGCTGATGCTCCGTCCCGACGCCCCGGTTGTGTTGCTCCAGCATCAGGGACTGGACAACCTGAGCGGCAAGACCGGCCTCGCCCTGCTCCGCTACCGGCGCGCGCCGGTGCTGGCGGTGATTGATCCTGCCCATGCCGGCATGTCCCTGGCGCGGGTCACCGGGATCGCACGCGAGGCGCCGATCGTGGCCTCCCTGGCGGAGGCGCTGCCGCTGCTCCCCGCGGGAGGGGAGGGTGTGGTGGCAGTGCTGGGGCTGGCCCCCTCCGGCGGCCGGCTTGCGGCGGAGGTGCGCACCGACGTGGCAGCGGCCCTGGCCGCAGGCCTGTCGGTGGCCAGCGGCCTCCACACACGCCTGGGCGATGACCCGGAGCTGGCCGCCCTGGTCCAGCCCGGTCGCTGGATCTGGGACCTGCGCCGGGAACCCGCCGACCTGCCGGTGGCTTCCGGCCGGGCGGTGGCCCTCCCCGGCCGCCGCCTGCTGGCGGTGGGGACGGACATGGCGGTGGGAAAGATGAGCGCCTGCCTGGAGCTGTTCAGCGCGGCCCGGCGGGCCGGCCTCGACGCCCGCTTCGTGCCCACCGGCCAGGCGGGCATCCTGATCGCCGGGGGGGGCGTGGCCCTCGATGCGGTGCGGGTGGATTACGCGGCCGGCGCTGTGGAGGCGGCGGTGCTCCACGCGGCGGTCGGTGCCGGACCCTTCAGCTGGCTGCTGGTGGAGGGCCAGGGTTCCCTCTGCCATCCCGGCTCCACCGCCACCCTGCCGCTGCTGCGGGGCGCCCAGCCCACCGATCTGC
>JBIIND010000112.1:0-5643 GCA_044337665.1 Cyanobium sp. | reverse complement strand
TGGCGCCGTGGCTTTCGCCCTGCAGCAGCGCCGCGGCGCGAGCGCCTGAGCGATGGCCCCCTGGTTGGTCACCGGCAGCAACCGCGGCATCGGCCTGGAGCTCTGCCGCCAGCTCCACGGCCGCGGCGAGGCGGTCATCGCGGTCTGCCGCAGCGCCTCGCCGGAGCTGCAGAACCTGGGCGTGCGGATCGAAGCCGGCGTCGAGCTCACGAGCGAGACCGCGATCGCGGCCCTGGCGGACCGGCTGGCGAAGGTGGCGCTCAACCTGGCGACGAGCGGCACATTCCGGCACGCCAACGGCGAGGCCCTGCCGTGGTGAGCGCCCCCCCACCGCCGGCTGCCAGGCCCCTGCCAAGCACCGGTGCCCTCTCGGGCGTGCTGGAAACCCTGGCTTTCTTCCGGGAGGGCGACTTCGCCCAGCGGCGCTTCGAGCGCCACGGCAACGTGTTCCAAACCCGCCTGCTCGGCCAGCCGCTGGTGTTCATCCGCGGCGAGGCGGCGATCAGCGCGCTGCTGGCGCAGGGGGAGGCCTGCGAGGGCTGGTGGCCCACGTCGGTGCGCCAGCTGCTCGGCAGCCGCTCCCTGGCCAACCGCCATGGGGAGGGGCACCGGGCGCGGCGGCGGGTGGTGGGGCAGCTCTTCACCGCCGCGGCCCTGCGCCGCTACAGCCCGGCCATCGTGGCGCTGGTGAACGAACTGGCGACAGACCTGCAGGTGACCGCCACGCCACTGGCGCTGGCCGAGCGGATGCGCCGCTTCGCCTTCCGGGTGATCGCCAGCGTGGTGCTGGGCCTGGAGGGCGACGATCGCGAGGCCCTGTTCGCCGATTTCGAGATCTGGACCCGGGCGTTGTTCTCGGTCCCGTGGGCCCTGCCGGGCAGCCCCTTCGCCCGTGCCCTGGAGGCCCGCCAGAGGCTGCTGCTGCGTCTGAAGCAGGTGCTGGCGCGGAGCCGTCGCGATGCCGAAGCCGGGCTGCCCCTGAGCGGTGGCCTCGACCTGCTGAGCGGCGGCCTCGATGAAGCCGGTCTGCCGCTGGATGACGACGACCTGGTGGAGCAACTGCTGCTGCTGCTGTTCGCCGGCTACGAAACCACCGCCTCCTCCCTCAGCTGCCTGATGGCGGCGCTGCTCCAGCACCCGGAGGTGATGGCGTGGCTGGAGCCGGAGCTGGAGGGCCTCCCCTGGCCGCCACCGGCCGAGCAGGCCGCCAGCGCCTACGACGCCACGGCCGCGCCTCGGCTGGCGGCGGTGGTGCAGGAGGTGATGCGCCTCAATCCGCCGGTGGGCGGCTTCTTTCGCCGCACCCTCCGCCCGCTCGTCCTCGATGGGGTGCTCGTCCCGGAAGGCAGCGTGGTGCAGGTGGCCCTCGCCGCCTCCAATCGATACATCCCCGACGGCGACGATCGGGATCTGGAGCGCTTCCGCCCCCAGCGCCATCTCGAGGGCGGTGCAGGCCCCACCCTGCTCCCGTTCGGCGGGGGGGAGCGTGTCTGCCTGGGCAAAGCCCTGGCCGAGCTGGAGATCCGCCTGATGGCGGTGGGACTACTGCGGCAGGTGCGGCTGCGGCTCGCGCCGGATCAGGACCTGACCCTGCAGCTCATCCCCAGCCCCAGCCCCCGCGGCGGCCTGCTGGTGCGCGCCGATCCCGCGGCCCGAGGCTGATGGATCGCTACGCCCCTGCCCCCCCGCCGAGGCTGCGCCGCGGGGCTCGGGCCCTGGCCCCACTGGCGCTGGTCTCCCTGCTGGCGTGGGGGGTTCCAACGCCGCCGGCCATTGCCCAGGTCGCCGCCGACTGCGCGCCAGCCCTGCGGGCGGCCCGCGACCAGCGGAGCCAACTGGCGGAGGAGGCAGGGCGCCGGGAGGTGCTGCTGCTGGGTGAGATCCACACCAGTGCCTCTGACCACGCCTGGCAGCTGGAGAGCCTGGAGACGGTGCGGCGGGCGGGGGTGCCCGTCCGCCTGGGCCTGGAGATGGTCCCGGCCGCGCGCCAGCCGCTGCTGGATCGCTACAGCGCCGGCGACCTGGTCGAGGTGGCCTTCCTGGAGCAGGTGGGCTGGGCGGAGGTGTGGGGCCATGATCCCGACCTCTACCTGCCTTTGCTGCGCTGGGCTCGGCAGCGGGGGGTGCCGCTGCTGGCCCTCAACGCCGAGCCGGAGGTGGTGCGCCTGGTGCGGCGCCGGGGGCTGACGGCGGTGCCGCCCGCTCAACGGGAGGGCATCGGCGACCCGGCGCCGGTGGGGGCGGCCTACCGACGCCGGTTGGAGGCCGCCTGGCGGGGCCATGGCGGCGCGGCCAACGATCTGGAGCGCTTCATCGACAGCCAGCGTCTGCGCGACCGGGCGATGGCGGAGCGCCTCGCCGCGGCCCGCCGGCAGGATCCGGGGCGGCTGGTGGTGGCGCTGGTGGGACGGGGCCACCTGGAGGACGACGACGGGGTGCCCGGCCAGCTGCGGGCGCTGGGGGTACGCCGCCCGCTGGCCCTGCTGCGGCCGGAGCTGCCGCCGGCCTGCGCCCCTGCCCCGCGGGGAGCGCGGCTGGGCGCCTACCTGGAGAGCGCGGACGGGGCGGTATGGGTGCGGCGGGTGGCGGCGGGCTCGGCGGCCGAGGCGGCGGGTCTGCGGCCCGGGGATCGGATCGTGGCGGTGAACGGTGAAGCGGTGGTGCGGGCCGGTCAGGTGATCCGGCGGGTGGCGAACCATCCTCTGGCGGAGCCGCTGCGCCTCACCATCGAGCGGGCCGGCAAAACCCGGCAGGTGCGGGTACGGCTGCCCGTTTCCCCCTCTCCCGTACGGGCGAGCGGGGAGAATGGCGCCAACCGGGCCCCTGCGGCCCCCTCTGCCTGAGCGCCCGATGCCCGCCGCCACCAACATCGTCTGGCACCACTCCACCGTGACCCGCGCGGCGCGGGCGCACCAGCGCGGGCACCGCAGCGCGATTCTCTGGTTCACGGGGCTTTCCGGCGCGGGCAAGAGCACCCTGGCGAACGCGGTGAATTCAGCGCTGTTCGAGCAGGGCCTGGCCTGCTATGTGCTCGATGGCGACAACATCCGCCACGGCCTCTGCAGCGACCTGGGCTTCTCCGATGCCGACCGGGAGGAGAACATCCGGCGCATCGGCGAGGTGGCCAAGCTGTTCCTCGATGCCGGCGTCGTGGTGCTCACCGCGTTCGTGTCGCCGTTCCGGGCCGACCGCGAGCGGGCCCGCGCCCTGGTGGAGGCCGGCGACTTCATCGAGATCCACTGCGCCGCCGATCTGGCGGTGTGCGAAGAGCGCGACACCAAGGGCCTCTATGCCAAGGCGCGCGCCGGTGAGATCAAGGAATTCACCGGCATCTCCAGCCCCTACGAAGCCCCGGAGTCTCCGGAGCTGCGCGTCGAAACCGGCCGCCAGGATCTGGAGGCCTGCGTCGCCCTGGTGCTCGGCTATCTGGAGGAGGCCGGGGTGATCCCGGGACTGGATTAGCGGCCCCTTGGTGAACCCTCAAGCGGCATGAAGCGCCATGAGAGAGACGACAAAAGAAGCCTGGCAACAGCCATCTTTGACGCGCCTGCGATCATGGGAGCGCCGAAAGGAGAATTGTGAATCTTCAACGTGCATCAATTAGGGTGTAGATGCTGCTCGCATTAGCACACCAATCAACCTGGGGATCATGGATCTTGCGCACCAGGCTGCAACTCAGAAGTCGGGCAGGCTGTAAGTCGATGCCCATGGGAGCCCCTCCCCTGGCTTGAGTGGGCACAACGCTGGCCTTGTTCCTTAGGCCGTATCGATAACCTCAAAACCCGTCCAGGCATTGAAGAGGCCATTCCACCCCTCCCGGAAAAAGCGAAAGAAATCCCAAGGCTCATCACGAAGAGGCCAGGATGGATGGGACTGGACATAAGCAATTCCACCGATTCTTAATATCCCACTGAGCTCATAGGCCGCCACCCACGGCACCAGAGAGGGCATGAACATCGGCGACTGCAACCACATCAGGGCCGGGCGCAATAACACTACCTGCATATTCAACGCTCGGAAAAATACTTCGGCAGCCATTGCCCGACTCGGCGCAAGATCCAATCTCAATCAAGCTTGGCCCTGGAGAGCCAGACACATTTCCATGAATGAAGCGAGAAGAGTCTGTCGGCACCACTTCCCTCCGGCCCATCCAGACGGCGACTCAGCTCACCGTTAGCGAACCGTACGGCAATGGTGCTTCCATCCACGGCGGATGATCTGATCCAGCCGTGGTCGCGTGGCGGAGCATCAAAGAACCCGCCTGCGGCATTAACAATCAGAGGCTCGGAGCAGATGGGCATCCCGCTGGACTGTTGCCATGGTTCCCTGATTGCCTGAATCTCCAGACGCAAGGGGATCTACCGGATCATCCACCACTTGTCTCCCCCAGAGAATAAGGGGTGACAGGTTCCCTGACAGGCTGGATTCAGAGGGAGCCCTCATTCCCCAGCCCCGTCACCTCCGGATCCCCCGCCCGCAACCGCAGCGCCCAGGCATCCAGAAAGGTTTTGCCGCAGCTGGCCAGGGGCACCGCCAACAGCAGGCCGAGCAGTTCGCCCAGGCCCAGCAGGGAGCCCAGGCGGGCCCCGATCGGTAGGCTGATCAGCAGCCAGGCCGGTTGCAGCCCCACGATGCTGCCCATCAGGCGGGGCTGGATCACCTGGTCCACCACCTGGCCCACCGTGATCGCCGCGGCCAGCACCTCCAGACCCTGGCGCGGATTCTCCAAGGCCAGCAGCAGGCTCACCAGCACAATCGTGAGGGCACTGGCATAGGGCACCAGGGTGGTGAAGCCGATCGCCACCGCGAACAGCACCCCGTAGGGAATCCCCAGCAGGGTGAACACCACCATCTGCAGGCCGCTGAGGATCAACGCCAACAGCACCTGGCCGCCGAAGTAGCCGCGGAAGGTGCGATCCAGGGTGCCGGTCACCAACGCACGCACCCCCGGTGGCAGCCAGCCCGCCAGCCCTGCCGCGATCCGCTCGCCCCCCACCAGCAGGAACACCGAAAGCACCAGCACGATGACCACATTCACCGTCAGCCCCACGGTGGCCCCCAGCAGACCGAGCAACCGCTGGCTGAGCTGGGTGGCGATCTTGCTGGTGCGGGTGATCAATTCGCTGCTGATGTCGCCGAAATCGCTGGGCAGGCCCCGCGCCACCGCCCACTCCTGCAGACGGCCCAGCAGCACCTCCCCCTCCGACAGCCAGCCCGGCAGGGCCGTGATCAGCTCATCAAGCTGCTGCACCAGCCGCGGCAGCAGCCAGATCGTCGCCAGCGCCACCCCGCCGAAGCCCACCCCCAGCACCAGGGTGAGGGCCAGGGGCCGGGGCAGGCCCCGCTCCACCAGCCAGCGGCAGGGGATATCCAGCAGAAAGGCGATCAGGG
This sequence comes from Cyanobium sp., assembly GCA_044337665.1. Lineage (GTDB taxonomy): Bacteria > Cyanobacteriota > Cyanobacteriia > PCC-6307 > Cyanobiaceae > Cyanobium. Next base: position 252 of record JBIIND010000112.1, on the reverse strand, counting down.
CCGCCGTGAGGAACAGGGCCGGGAAAGGGGCCAGGGGCAGCAGCAGCTGGCGCAGCACCCAGAGGTTGAGCACCAGCAGCGGCAGGGCCAGGCCAAACCGCAGCCAGGGGGGCAGCACCAGCCGCTCAAGCATGGGGGGCGAAGGGTCGGAATCCCGGCGTCAGGGGGCGGCCCTCAGCTTGGCGGCCCCGGCCGAGGCCCGCCACCAGAAGAACAGCCAGGAGGCGATCCCCAGGAACTACACCCCCTCCT
>JBIIND010000111.1:0-5650 GCA_044337665.1 Cyanobium sp. | reverse complement strand
GAGGTCGGCGGCCAGGTCGAGCAGCGCTGCGGTCTGGCCGCTGTCGAGGTCGCCCGAGGACAGGTAATCCCTCCCCTTCAGTCCCGCCAGGGTGGCGATGTCCCAGCCGGCAGCCATCGGCTCAGCTCAAAGAACCCTTATGCGGGATCGAGGGGGGTGGCGTCAAGGGCGGTGACCGCCGGGGAGGCCAGCACCGCTGGCCCGGTCCCCTACACCGCCACCGCTTCGCTGGGCATGACGCTGGTGGCGAGCAGGTTCTTGAGCTCGTCGCCCTCAATCACCTCCTTCTCGAGAATCGCCTGGGAGATCGATTCGAGCAGGTCGCGGTTGTGTTGAAGGATGGAGCGGGCCCGGTCGTGGGCGCGATCCACCAGGGAGCGCACCTCCCGGTCGATCGCCTGGGCGGTGGCGTCGCTCACGACCCGGCGGGGATTGGATGGTCCGCCGAGGAAGCGGCTGCCGCCCTGCTTGTCGTAGGCCAGGGGGCCGAGGGTGTCGCTCATCCCGTAGGTGCCCACCATCTGCTCGGCGATGTCGGTGGCGCGCTGGAGGTCATTGGCCGCACCGGTGGTGACCTCCCCGAAGACCACCTCCTCGGCGCTGCGCCCGCCCAGCAGGGTGGCGATCTGGCCTTCGAGGTCCTCCTTGGAGTTGAGGAAGCGCTCCTCGGTGGGCAGTTGCAGGGTGTAGCCCAGGGCGCTCATGCCGCGGGGCACGATCGAGATTTTGGCCACCTTGCTGCCGCCGGGCATCAGGTGCCCCACGATCGCGTGGCCCACCTCGTGGTAAGCCACCACCTTCTTCTCATCGGGCTGCAGCACACGGCTCTTCTTCTCCAGGCCGGCCACCACCCGCTCGATCGCCTCGTTCAGGTCGCCCTGCTCCACCGAGGTGCGGTTGACCCGGGCCGCCAGCAGGGCAGCCTCGTTCACCAGGTTGGCCAGGTCGGCCCCCGCAAAGCCTGCGGTGGCCTGGGCGATGCGATCGAGATCCACCCCGCCCGCCAGCTTGACCTTCTTGGCATAGATGTCGAGAATCATGCGGCGACCGGAGAGGTCCGGACGATCCACCAGCACCTGACGGTCGAAGCGGCCAGGACGCAGCAGGGCGGCATCAAGGGTTTCCGGCTGGTTGGTCGCCGCCAGCACGATCACCGGCTTGTCCTTGGCGGCGAAGCCATCCATTTCGGTGAGCAGCTGATTGAGGGTCTGTTCCCGTTCGTCGTTGCCGCCCACCACCCCCATCGAGCCCGAGCGGCTCTTGCCGATGGCGTCGAGTTCGTCGATGAAAATGATGCAGGGAGCTTTTTTCTTGGCCTCCTCGAACAGGTCGCGCACGCGGGCGGCACCGGCGCCCACAAAAAGCTCAACGAACTCTGAACCGCTGATGATGAAAAAGGGAACCCCCGCTTCACCCGCGACCGCTTTGGAGAGCAGGGTCTTGCCGGTGCCCGGAGGCCCCACCAGCAACACCCCCTTGGGGATGCGTGCCCCGATGGCGGTATATCGCTCCGGGGTCTTGAGGAAGTCGACGATCTCGGTGAGCTCAGTCTTGGCCTCGTCCACACCCGCCACGTCGCCGAAGGTGACCCGCGATTCCTCGTCCGGCACATAAACGCGGGCCTTGCTCTTGGTGAAACTCAGGGCCCCCTGGGCCCCACCCATGCCGCTGCGGCGGGCGAAGAACTGCAGCACCAGGATGAAGATAAGTGGCGGTACCACCCAGCTGAGGATGGTGGTGAAGATGTTGGGCTTGCGGGGCGGCGCCGCGGCGAATTCAACGCTGTGCTCCTCCAGCCGCTGCGGCAGATCCATGTCGAAGATCGGCGTGGTGGCCAGGACCGTGGGGGCTCCCTCCGCCGGCGCCTTGATCAGCTCGTAGCGGATCTGGTCGGAGGTGATGTAAGCCCGGCGCACATTGTTGTCGTTCACCTGGTCGATGAACAGGGAATAGGGCACCCGTGGCACCTGCATCGCCGGGTTGGGCACGAAGTTGCTCACCAGCAGCAGCACGCCAAGGCCGATCAGGAGCAGGTTGATCAGGCCGAAGCGGCGGCTGGGGCGGTTGTCGTCCTGGCGGATGGCCATGCGCGGCTGACTGGGAATGCGCCCAAGCTAGAACCGGGCATCCGTCGGCCGCCCGTGGGGCGGTCGGGAGAACCGAACGCCCACCCCCCCAGACCATGTGCGGCCGCTACTCCCTCACCACCGCCCTCGACCGGCTGCTGCCGCGCCTGAAGGGCCCCCTGCCGGAGGGCCTGCTGGAGCACTATGCCCCCCGGCCCCAGGTGCGCCCCGGCGAGCCTGTGCTGTTACAGCGCCAGGAGCACGGCCGGCTGGAGGTGAGCCTGGCCCTCTGGGGGTTGTTGCCGGCCTGGAGCCGCGATCCCCGGGGCCTGCGTCGGCCGATCAACGCCCGCAGCGAGACCGTGGCCGAGAAGCCGTTCTTCCGCGGGCCCTGGCGCCATCGCCGCGCCCTGCTGCCCGCCGACGGCTTCTATGAATGGCAGACCCGAAGCGATCCCGTCACCGGCAAGCCCTGGAAGCAACCCTGGTTGTTCCGCCTGCGCAGCGGGGAACCGTTCTGGCTCGGCGGCCTCTGGGAGCGCTGGGTCGGCGCCGACGGGGGGGAGCTGGAGACCGCGGTGGTCCTCACCACCGCCCCCAACGACCTGCTGCGGCGGGTGCACGACCGCATGCCGGTGGTCATTCCCGCCGGGCTGGAGGAGGCGTGGCTGGAGCCCAGCGATGGGCCAGCCCTGCGGGCGCTGGAGCCACTCCTCGCCCCCTGGGATCCGGCGTCTTGGGAGGCGGTGCGGTTGGAGCCGGGCAGCCTCAGGCCAGCAATCGTTGCAGGAGGGGGGAGGTTTCTCCTGCGCCCCCTGGGGAGTGAGTGATCCTGTCGAGGGAGAATGCGTGCCGTTGCACCCAGAGTTGCAACTCGCGAAAGTTCGTGCGCGTCTGCCGATGGCGGGAAGCGTGGGTGAGCGGAACGATCCTGATGTTTCAGGCCTCGCCGCAGCCTTCCACCCTGGCAAGCCCATCGCCCCCGGCGTCAATGTTGACCTGATCCATGTTGTGCTGCCATTCGAGCGGGAATGGGCGTAGGCCCTCCTGTAGCCAGTGCTCGTCCTGCTCCGGCAGGGTGGTGTTCCAGAGCTTGCGCTAGTGGCTGTAGGCCAGCCCAACCTCCCGGCCCGTGGCGCTGGGGAACCTGGCGGCGGCCCCCATCTCCCGCTGAACTTTCGGTACGATCGGCGGAAGTTGGTGAGCCGGTTAGACCCGGCAGAGCTGCCAGCTCCAGTGTTGGAACTTGTGGACGACGGCCTTGGTCAATGCCCCGTCGCTGTTCCAGCCCACCTTCCTTGGGGAAGAGGTTACGGGCGCGGACTCTGGGGATCGCCAGGGCGGTGGTCAGCTCAGCCCTGGCTCCGCCGGTGCCGACACCCCTTTTCATGGGTGGAAAATGGCCCGGGCCCTGCGAGCGCTTCGACCCCATCGCTTCGACCTACTTAACCAGGCCAGGCGCATGCTTTGCTTGCCCTTGATCGGCCAGGGGGCAAGCAAGCTTTAGCATCGAGAAGCCATGCCAGGCCCGTTTCTCATGCCCCAGTTGAGACTGGATGCGGTTTCAAGGTATTTTTTGGCCCTAATTGTCCTCGGCATTCCATTTAATCTTCTTGGGAATCGCTATTACGCGACAAGTATTAATATTGGGGAGTGGCTGATTTCTTATGCCGGTGGTTTTGTTCGAAGAGGCTTGCCGGGGACCGTTCTCCATGCCATGGCCTTGTCATGGCAGATTCCACCGGTGTATGTGATCTAGATCGTAAGTCTTTGCTCATATTTCCTCCTGGCTGCCTTGATCTGGCATTTTTGCAGGCAAAGGATTGATACGGTGCTGCTGCTCTCTCCCATGATTCTTCTGGCCCCCATAATTGAAAATTTTTTGATCAAAAAAGATGCCCTACTCGTCGCCCTTTATGGGTTGTGCTTGTTGGCTATTCGGGTTTCCCAGAAGGGCAATGTTGCTGCTGTTTTTACTGTTTTTATCGTCAATATGCTCTCTGTTCTTGCAATTTTGTTGCACGAGTCCTATGGCTTCTGGGCCCTGCCAAGTCTGTTCTTGATTTTTTTCTGGGCAAGATTCAACCCCGGAACTTCGATCCGGGAATCTCTGCTTGCAGCCATCCTGCGACTTTCCCCCTCAATAGTTATTTTCTTCCTCTGCCTCGTCTTCAAGGGTTCTCCGGGTCAGGCGCTCACGATCCACGAGTCTTGGCAGGACCTGGCACGACAATTTCCTTCCATGGTTGCGCTTTCAGCCAAGGTTCCGCCCCATGGTTCGATCGATGCTATTGGTTGGACGACGCTTCAGGGATTGAGCATGAGTTATTCGATATTAACCGGCTTTAGTTACTTCGTCTGGATACCTTTGGCTTGGCTGGTTACGCTTTATGTCTGTGTGCGATTGTTCATTGGTGACGAGAACAAGCCCGAATCAACCCTGAAGAGGGGCGTGATTCTTTTTCAGTTCTTGATGACCTTTCCCCTCTTTGTTCTTGGCAGTGACTTCGGTCGATGGATTTTTCTCTGGATTGCTTCATCTGCTCTCTTCTTCGGATTCCTCTCGTCTTTCTCCCGCTCTCATCACGTGCTCTCGAGGTGGTTTCGAGATGGAAACTATTTCTTTTGACACGGAAGATTATTCCAGGAATTGAAATGCGTGGACCATTCAAGCTTTCCCTCGTCTTTCTTGGCATTCCGATGTGTTGTTGGTCCCTGGGCTTTTTCTGGCTGTCATCGCCCCTTGGCTATGGTTACCTGCTCGTCAAGACTGCGAGGGATATTCTTCTTTTCGGCATCCCAACCTAATTTTCAGGTTTCGTATCGGCTGCTTCATCTGGTCTCCAGGGTCAGACGGTTCCGGTGTGTTGGTCCGCTTCCGCCTCCGTCACCAGCAGCGACCAGCCCCAGCCGCACACGCTTCGATGCTCGCCAGGCCAATCAGCCGCGCACGGAAAAACCTCCCCGGAAAGTAGTTGCCTTGACAGTCGCATGCCCGTACGGCCCTTGCCGGTGATGCAACGCCTCCAGCCATCAGTAAGCCCAGGCTGCCGGAAGAGTTAAATTCCAGGATCAAGAACGATCTTCGGCAATTAGCCGCCTTTGTGGTTCTACTGGATCCAGGGTTAGACAGCCAGATTCATCCAGTCCTATGGGCGAGGTTCATGGTTCAGCAGCACAAGCCCGTGGGCCTCAACTAACTAGCTGCTGATTGACCGCGATCAGATTGGTTGTGACGGCAGATTCTTCCCAGGGGGAGTAGGCGCTGATCAGTTTGGGGCGGCGGGGGGTAATGCGATAAAGAGAAAAATGGTGATCATGGAAAAAATCCCAGAAGTCGCGCAAATTAGTATGCGTATCGATGTTTCGTGCTCCATACTCAAACTGAACAACGCGAGTGTTTGCGATCTTGTCGCCAAAGCCTTCAAGGACAGAAAACTCATAGCCCTCTACATCGATTTTTACCCAGTCAACAATGCCCTGGCTGCTGCTGGTCAGCTCCGACCAAAAGGTATCGATACGGGCGGTGCTGATTGTTTCTAAATGATCATTGGCAGCCGGGGAGTTGTGCTCATGGGCCCGGG
>JBIIND010000110.1:0-5653 GCA_044337665.1 Cyanobium sp. | reverse complement strand
TGCGCAGCCAGCGGCGACCACTGGAGCGCAGCCACAGACGCTGCGCTCCGTCATCGCTTTCACTGAGCAGCTCCTCCTGAACCAGCCGCCGGGCCAACCAGGCCCAGCCCTCCTCATCGTTGTCATGGCGCCCGGCCAGGTCCTCGGCGAGGCTGCGCAGATCCCGACCTCCCCGCTCCTCGAGCATCGCCAGGAGCACGCCGGCCTGCTCCGACCAATCCCGTGGCCGGGGGGAAGTCCGGCAGTTGTCGCAGTGGCCGCAAGGCGGTGCCAGCTCCCCCACCGCCAGCAGCAGGGCCTGCTCGCGGCAGCCCTCCCCCTCGGCGACCGCCTCCATGCGTCGCAGCTTGCGCTGGGCCAGCTCCAGCCGCTGGCGCTCGGTCTCCGGCGCCTCCCGGCCGGCCTGGAGCGCGGCAGAGCGGATCGCCCAGCCGAGGCTGACCCGGTCCGCGGGATCGAACAGCACCAGGCAGTCGGCGGGAAGGCCGTCCCGCCCCGCCCGCCCCGATTCCTGCAGGTATCCCTCCGGGCTTGCCGGCAGATCAAGGTGCAGGACCAGGCCCACGTCCTGCCGGTCCACCCCCATGCCGAAGGCCACGGTGGCCACCAGCACGGGCCGGGGGTGGCGCTGAAAGTGCTCAAGCGCCAGCTGGCGACTCTGGGGATCCATACCGGCGTGGTACGCGATCGCCTCGACTCCCGCAGCGGCGAGACGGGCGGCCCACTGCTCCACCGAACGGCGGGTGCGGGCATACAGCAGGACCGCGCCCCGGCTGGCGGCCACCGCCCCCAGCACCTCCGCCAGGGGATCCGCAGGCCGGGGACGCATGGTGTAAGCCAGGTTGGCGCGCCGGGCGGAGCGCACCTGGATCAGGGGCCGGCGCAGCTGCAGCAGGCGGATGATGTCGGCGCGCACCTGGGGGGCTGCGGTGGCGCTGAGGGCCACAAGGGGCACTCCAGGACAGAGGGCGCGCAACTGGCCCAGACGACGGTAGTCGGGCCGGAAGTCGTGGCCCCACGCGCTGATGCAGTGGGCTTCATCCACCGCCAGGGCCACCAGACGGCCGGCCGCCAGGATGTCGTCGAGCAGCTGGCGGGAGCTCTCGAGTTGCAGCCGCTCCGGCGCCAGGTAGAGCAGGCTCAGCCGGTGCTCCCGCAGGCGCAGCAGCAGATCGCGCCGCTCCCAGGGGTCGAGGCCACGGTGCAGACAGGCCGCAGCGATGCCACGGCGCTGGAGCTGACTGACCTGGTCCTGCATCAGGGCCACCAGGGGCGAAATCACCACCACCAGCCCGTCGCGCACCAAGGCCGGCAGCTGATAGCAGAGCGACTTGCCCGCCCCGGTGGGCAACACCGCCAGACAGTCCCGGCCCGCCAGAAGCGCCTCCACGACAGGGCGCTGGCCGGGCCGGAAATCCTCCCAGCCAAATCGCCTGCCGAGCACCTCCCTCAGGGGGTCCTGCCACGGGGTGGGGAGCACCTCTTGCCGCCCGTCGTCCTGCACTGGCACGCCATCTCTGGTGCGGCCCGACCATAGCTCCCACCAGATGTGGAGGCGAGTCTCAGGGCAGCGGCGGCGGCTCCAGCGACTCCGCCGACTCCTCCACCAGCTGGAGGCGCACCCGCTTGCCGCCCCCCAGCTCCCCGAGGGACACCCGCATCGTGTTGCCACTGAGGGTCTGCAGGGCGGTGATCAGCTCCCGCAGGTGGGGGGTGCTGCTGCCACTCTCCACCCACAGGCGCTCCTGCAGTCCGTTCAGGCGACGCCAGCTGGTGTGCAGCCGCAGCACGGCCCCCTCCACCTGCTGGGCCTGGTTCACCGCATCCGAGAGGATGCCGAGCACATCGAGGCGCTGGGCCTCCTGGATCGCCTTCTCCAGGTCGAGATCCCCCTGCTGGAACGCCCGGACCGCCAGCCCCGCCTCGCTGGTGCGGCTGAGCCAGCGGGCGGTGAGCGTGACATCCTTCACCCGCTCCAGTTCCGGCTCCTCCCGCAGCACCCGGCGCAGATCGTTCTGCTGCTCCTCCGGCAAGCGGGCCAGCTCCTTCACCAGCGGCGCCACCGCCCGCGGCGGCAGGAGGTTGTCCGCCGTGCGCTGGCGGATCTCCTCGGGCAGCAGGGGGCTGGTGGCGGCGAGGAACTCATCACCCAGGCGACGCACCTGGGTGCGGGTGATCTGCTGCCCCTCGTTGGCCGCCTGGCCGACCATCAGCTGCACCTCCGGTTCGGCGCGCGCGGCCTCCAGGAAGGCGCTCTTCGAGAAGTTGTTCACGCTGTTCTCCTCCAGGAGCCCCTCGCCGAGCATCTGGTCGGCGGACTCGGCCAGCTGGATCAGGGTGTAAGCGCGGGTCTTGCTGATCTCCCGCTCCCTCAGCCACTGCAGGAAGTTGGTGCCTCGGTTTTCGCCGCCACGCCGCTCCCGGTCCCGGGCGGCCCGGAGAATGCGGCCCCGCCAGATCTCGGTCTGCAGGTCGAAGCGATCGCACACCGCCCAGGCTTCATCGAGACGGGCGTGGAACTCGAGGGTCCCGATCGCGTCGTTCTCCGGGTCAGGGAGTTCGAGGAGAAAGGCGGGCGCCTCGTTCTGGAGCATCAGCGGCGGGGGACCGGGAAAGGGGATGCTGCCATGGGGCCGGCCAACCATGGGCGGCGACGATTCGTGACACCCGCGCCCCCTGGCCCCAACGCCGCGGGTAGGGTCGCCGAGAAGCCACCCGAACCCCCTAAAGCGCAGCGATGGCCATCTCCCGCGGCGACAAAGTGCGCATCAAGCGTCCCGAGTCCTACTGGTACAACGAGGTCGGAACCGTGGCCTCCGTCGACACCTCCGGCATCCGTTACCCGGTCGTGGTTCGCTTCGACAAGGTCAACTACAACGGCTACAGCGGCTCCGATGGCGGCATCAACACCAACAACTTCGCCGAAAGCGAGCTGGACAAGGCCTGAGGCCTGAGGTGCCCACTTCGGGAGCGGCGGGTCTGACAGGCTCGCCGTCATCCCCGCCGCCCCCCGGTGCCGGAACTTCCCGAAGTCGAGACCGTCCGTCGTGGCCTGCAGGCCCATACCCATGGCCTGTGCATCGCGCGGGTTGAGGTGTTGCGAGCCCGCGCCATCGCCAGCCCACCGGATCCCGAGCTGTTCGCCCTGGGGTTGAAGGACTGCCGTCTTGGCGACTGGCAGCGCCGCGGCAAGTACCTGCTCGCCGACCTGCTCCAGCAGGACGGCGGCGACGCGGGATCCTGGGGCGTGCACCTGCGCATGACCGGTCAGTTCCTCTGGCTGGAGGAACCCCGCCCCCCCTGCAGACACACACGGGTGCGGCTGTTCAGCGCCACCGGAGCCGAGCTGCGCTTCGTCGACACCCGCAGCTTCGGCCAGATGTGGTGGATTCCCCCGGGCGTTCCCGTGGAGGAGGTCATGGGCGGCCTTCGCCGGTTGGGCCCAGAACCGTTCGCGCCGGAATTCGACAGCGCCTGGCTGAGGAAACGGCTGCAGGGATCCAGCCGGCCGATCAAGACAGCACTACTGGATCAAGCACTCGTAGCAGGAGTCGGCAATATCTATGCCGATGAGAGCCTGTTCGCCGCGGGTATCGCGCCCCACACACCCAGCGGCCAGCTGGGGCTTCCCCGGCTGGAGAGGCTGCGGGGGGCCCTGGTGGAAGTGCTGCGGGCCAGCATCGGCGCTGGCGGTACCACCTTCAGTGACTTCCGCGACCTGCGGGGGGTCAACGGGAATTACGGCGGCCAGGCCTGGGTGTATCGCCGCAGCGGCGAACCCTGCCGCCGCTGCGGCACCCCCATTCGCCGCGAAAGGCTTGGCGGCCGCAGTAGCCACTGGTGCCCCAGCTGCCAGAACTGAGGACCATCCGGCTGCGCCTCCCGGGGGAAAACAGCAGGCTCCTGCTGCCAGGTTTAAGAGCGGTGGGCAACGCGGCCCCGCCCTGTCGATGGCCCTTGAACCAACAACGGGCTGCCGCAACCGTGGGGGTGGGGGACTCTCCCCGGCGATGCCCGTTTCCCATCCCGCGATGCGCTTGACTCGTAGCAGAACCCTTTCCGCCTTGCCCGCTCCTGCCCGATCCGCGACACCGCCCTGTCCCGACCCCGGCTCTGGCTCCGGCGGGGAACTGGCGGAGCTGGCCGCCATGGCCGAACTGGCCCTCGGCCTCAGCGAGACGATGGCGGAGCTGCACCGGCGCGGCTGGTGCGACGGCACCGGAGGGAACTTCAGCTGCACACTTCGCCATGATCCGCTGCAGCTGCTGATGGCGCCCAGCGGGGTGGACAAAGGCACGGTCAGCCCCGAGTCCCTGATCGTCGTCGACGGGGACGGACGGGTGATCCAGGGCCACGGACGTGCCAGTGCCGAAACAAAGCTGCACCTGACGATCGTGCGGGAGCGACAGGCCGGCGCGGTGCTGCACACCCACTCCCAGGCGGGCACCTTGCTCTCCCGCCACCAGGCCCCAGCCGCCGGCGAAGCGGTTGGCTACCTGGAACTGGAGCAATTGGAGATGCTCAAGGGGCTGGCGGGTGTCGAAACGCACGACAGTCGCATTCGCATCCCTGTGCTCGCCAACGACCAGGATCTGGAACGCCTGAGCACAGCGGCCAGGCCCCATCTGGCGCAAGCGCCCCAGGGTCTGCTGATCGCCGGCCATGGGCTCTACGCCTGGGGGGCGAGCCTGCCCATCGCCCGCCGCCACCTGGAGATCCTGGAGTTCCTGCTGGAGCAACACTGGCGGCACCTGCTGCTCGATGCCCTGCGGCTTGCCAGCCAACGATGAACGCGCCCATCAGCCACGTACTGCTGGACATCGAAGGCACCACCTGTCCGGTGCGCTTTGTCAGCGAGACGCTCTTTCCCTACGCAACCGCCCAGCTGGAAACCTTCCTGGGGCAAAGGGAAGGGGACAGTGCCGTGCGGGAGCTGGTGGCCCAGGTCGCCCGGGCCTGGCGGGAGGACCCCCATCCCACGGCCCAGGCCCTGCTCCAGGCTGCACCATCCAACGCCGGTTCCATGACCCTGGTGGTGCCCTACCTTCGGTGGCTGATCGAGGAGGATCGCAAGCTCACCCCCCTCAAGGAACTGCAGGGGCTGATCTGGGAAGAGGGCTACGGAAGCGGGGAACTGCAAGGACCGCTCTACCCGGACGTTGCCCCGGCCCTGCACCGTTGGCGGCAGGCGGGACTGACACTGGCGGTGTACTCCTCAGGTTCCGTGAAGGCTCAACAGCTGATCTACGGGCACAGCAACGCAGGCGATCTGCGATCTTGGTTTCACTATTGGTTCGACACCCGGATGGGTCCCAAGCTTGAGCCAGCGAGTTACATCCGGATCGTGGAGGCCATGGGGGCAGAGGCCTCCATGGTGCTGTTCATCAGCGACAGCATCGGCGAATTAGAAGCGGCCCGATCCAACGGTCTGCCGGTTCTTTTCAGCGATCGGCACGGAAGCGATGACAGTCTTGACCTTCCTGCCCGTTTCCCGACGATCACAAGCTTTGATGGCCTGAACCCACGGCGCGTGGCGTAACCCCAAAGCAGCCCGTGCTTCCAAGGACGGAGCAACACCCCTGGGGAGCGGAGCAAAAAAAAACCACCCCCGTGGGGGTGGTCTCTGCTGGCGGACGCTCCGATGGCGGTGGTA
>JBIIND010000397.1:0-5697 GCA_044337665.1 Cyanobium sp. | reverse complement strand
AACTGCTCGACCTGCTGGCGGGCGATGGGACGTTGCCGGACGAGATGGTGGATGGCGAATGCCTGAAGGGCGACCTGCGCCAACTGCTGGAGCAGCTGCCCGAACTGCAGGGCCGCGTGCTGAAGATGCGCTACGGCATCGGCGGCGAGGAGCCGATGAGTCTCACGGGCATCGGCCGCATTCTCGGCATCAGCCGGGACAGGGTGCGCAACCTGGAACGGGACGGGCTCAATGGGCTGCGCCGGATCGGCGATGCGGTCGAGGCCTATGTGTCCTTCTGAGAGCGCCCTGCGGGCCTGACCCGGCCCTCTGAGAAGCTTTGGTTCCCGTGGAGGTTCCCAGTGTGTTTCCCCGTCCTGGGCTCAGGGGGCACCTGAACCGTTCCACCCTCACCCAGCGGCACCGCCGATCCACGTCTGGCTCTCCCGATCAAGCTCCCGCCCTGGGGGGGTCGCCTTAGGGTCTGGGCGCCAGCTCGGGATGGAGTTTCACCAGGGCCTGGGTGCGTCGTTCCAGTTCCTCCTGCAGCAGGAGGATGGGCGAGGCCTGGGCAAGGTCGCTATGGACTACCAGGGCGGTGCGCTGGGTGAGGGACAGGTTGTAAGGCAGCCGTCGCAGTGACGGGTTGAGGCGCAGCATCGGTGGGGAGGCGTAGGCCAAGGTATGCCCATCGGCTGTGCGACCGTCCCAGCGGGCGACGTCGTAGCGATTCAGCGGCAGCGGCTTGCTCCAGAGGCCGAGGGCCCGCAGGTGGGCTTCGCTGTGGGGGTACCAGCCCCCTTGCACCCCGGCGCTGGGAAAACGCTTCAGGTCGGTTGCCTTGAGCCAGGAGTGGCCCATCAACGGGTGATCGGGGGAGGCGACCAGCCAGACCGGGGCGGCGTAGAGATCAAAGCGACGCCAGTCCGGATCATCCGTTGCCGGCAGGTCGTCGGCGGCGGGCGTGATCCAGGCGTCGATGACCCGCGCGCGCAGCAACTCAAGGGAGCGGGGCAGGTCAATCTGATCGGACGGTCCCGCGATCCAACCCGGCGGGGCCGGCAGCCCGACCATGCGGCCGGAGACGGCGCCGATCTCCAGGCGCAGAGGGGCCCGCCCCAGCAGCCGATGCAGTTGATGCAACTGTCGCTCGAATGCCAGCAACGTTGTGTCGCCCCGCACGCGCCACTTGCCCCCCAATTTCTGCAGGTTGAGGCCCAGGAGGTCAGCGACCTGCCGGGCCTGGCGGCTGATCGTCGGCTGGCTGCAGCCGTTGTGGGCCGCTGCGTCCCGACCGTTGCCGAGCCACACCATCAGGTCGAAGCCTTGCAGCACCTCCGGGCTGATCATCAGGCCCCGGTCAAAAGTCGCTCGTTGTACGGCTGGGTCACCGGTGCGGGGATCGACGTCATTGGGCACGCACCGGGATCCGCATGATCAGGGGGTCCGCTTCTCTTTATCTCCCCAAACCCTACTGATGGCTGCACCGCCTGCTTCGAAAAATCACGGGGGACTTAACATGGCAATGCCTGTTTATTCATTTTTTGAATCAGCGGGATCTGACCTCCCTGTTTTCTGCGTTGTTGAATTCACCTTTGCCGTTGGTTCGGTCCTGTGGCACTCTGGTGATTCTGTTCGCCATCTCCCCTGCCGCCGCCCATTCGATCCCCCCGGCGATCGCACTGTCATAAGGTCCCCTTGACGCGGTTAGGGGTTCGTTGAATGGCTGCTGGACGCTCCAGTGGGCCAATGCTGGCAATCCTCCGGGCCTGCCGTCCCCGCCAGTGGCCCAAGAATCTGCTGGTGTTTGCGGCCCCGTTGTTCGCGTTCCAGTTCGATCCGGGCGTGTGGTGGCCTGCGGCCGTTGCATTGGTGGCGTTCTGCCTGATCTCCAGCGCCATCTACCTCTTGAATGACTGCCTGGATGTGGTGGCTGACCGGGCTCATCCGAGCAAGCGCTACCGGCTGATTGCCGCTGGTTTGGTGCGTGTGCCTGTCGCTCTGACGACAGCCGCCCTGCTGGCGGTGATCAGCCTGAGCCTGGCAGGCTGGGTGGCTCCGGCCCTCGCCGGGGCTGTGGCGGCGGTGCTGCCACCATCGCCGTGGTTTCTGCTGACGGTTGGCCTGCTGGCCCTGTTTCTCGCCATTGAGAAGCGCAAGGCGGAGCTCCGGGTGGCTCAGGATCTGGGCGTGATGCCCCGGAAGGTTCTGGAGCGCTACTCCCTGCCGCTGTTGTTGCGGCTCGAGAGCACGGTGGCCACCAGCGCCTTCATGAGCTACGCGCTCTGGGCCTCCGGCCCGGTCCTGCAGGGAGCGCCCACCAGCTGGATGCTGCTCACGGTGCCCTTCGTGCTGGTGGGGATTTTTCGCTATCCGCTGCTCAGCGATCCGGAGGAAGCTGAACGGCGGCGGGACTCCGCGCCGGATCAGAGCAGCGAAAAGCCCGAAGAGATCCTGCTGGGGGATCGGGGCATCCAACTCATCCTGGCCGGGTGGCTGGTGACCACGGCCCTGATCGGTCTCACCAGCCGGGCTGGCTGATGGGCACACCGGCGCAGCGGGTCGCGGTCTTCGATGTGGATGGGACGTTGCTGCGGGGCGATTGCCTTTGGCTGGCTGCCCGCCGTTCGCAGCCCCCCTTGGCGCAGGCGCTGGCCGCACTGGCGTGCCTCCCCTGGCTGATCGGATGGCAACTGGGGCTGGTCAGCACGGGTCGGTTCAAGCAGCGCACGATGGCCGCCTTCGGCGTTTGCACGGCGGTGAACAGGGCCCAGTCCCAGGGCCGGGCGGAATGGTTGCTGCCGGAGCTGCTCACCCTGCTCCGCCCGGAGGCCCTGCGTCGCCTGCGGTGGCACCAGCGTCGCGGCGATCGGGTGCTGCTGTGTTCGGCTTCCCCCCGCCTGCTGTTGCAGCCTCTGGCTGACTGGCTGGGGGTGGAGCTCCTCTGCACGGAGTTGCAGCAGGAACAGGGCCAATGGTTGCCCCGTTTGGCCAGCCCCAACTGCAAGGGGCCCGAGAAGCCCCGGCGCCTGCTGGCGCATCTGGGGCCCCTGGAAGGGCTCACGATCGAGGCCTATGGGGACAGCAAAGGGGATCGGGAGCTGCTGCAGGCCGCGGCCATCCCCCACTACCGCAGCTTCCTGCCGGATCCGCGGCCCTATCCCACAATCTCGCTGGGCCCGCTGCTGCCGGTGGTGGCCTTGGCCCTGCTGGGCTATGGCCTGGTGGGGATCTGGAGTCAGGGCGATCAACTCGCGCCCCTGCTCAGAGGTTTGTGGCCCCAGATCGGCTTGGGGTTGGTCCTGGTGCTGCTGGGCTACGCCATCCGCTACGGACGCTGGCGACTGTTACTCGATGCTGTCCACCAGCACCCCCCCATGGGCGCCGATGCGCGGATCTGGATGGGTTCCTTTGCCTTGACCGCCACCCCAGGGAAGACGGGGGAGGCGGTGCGCTCGCTGCTGCTCAACCGGGTGTGCGGAGTGCCGGTTCCCCCTACTTTGATGGCACTGGTCGTGGAGAGGCTCACCGATGCCACGGCGGTGCTCCTGTTGCTGTTGATCAACCTGCCGCTGCTGCTGCGCTGGAAGGTGCCGCTCGTGGTGCCGCTCAGCATCGTCCTGGTGGGGCTGGGAGGTGGCTGGCTTGCGCTGCGCAGCACGTGGGCCAGGACGCGCCTCACCCGCGGCCTCCTGCGGATCCTGCCCCGCAGGCTGGCTGGGGCCGGCAGTGATGGCCTCGCAGCGCTGCGTCTGTTGCTGCAACCGGGGCTGCTGCTGCGGTGCACGATCCTGGGTGCTCTGGCCTGGAGCCTGGAAGGCGTGAGTCTGTGGTTGCTGCTGCGGGGGATGGGGCAAGGGGCGGTGGGCATTGGTGGGGCCACGATTGCCCATACCGCCGCTGGATTGATCGGCGCCCTGACGCTGCTCCCCGGAGGATTGGGCAGTACCGAGGCCGGCACTGTGGGTCTGCTGGCTCTGCAAGGGGTGAAGGTGGTGGTCGCGACGCCGGCCACCCTGCTGATCCGGCTGATGACACTGTGGTTCGCGACGGCCTTGGGGGTGCTTTGTTTGCTTGGCAAGCGTTGGCGGTTGGCAAGATGACGGCGATTCGCAGTGCCTTTGTGCTCGGCAGCACCAGCGAGGTGGCCCAGGCCATCGTCAGGGAGCTGGCACGGCGGGGCTGCCAGCGCTTCCACCTGGTGGCCCGCAACCGCGAAGCGAACCAGAGTGTGGCCGACCAGTTGCAACGCCTTGGCGCCGTGGTGAGCACCGAGCAGACCGACCTGATCGCCGATGCCACCGTCGATCCCATCCGCCGGCCCGAGGTGGGGGAGTTTGACCTTTATCTCGTCGCGGCTGGATCGTTGGGCGATGCCGACCTGGCCCGCTGCGATGCTGGGGAGGCCTTGAGGATCCTGGCGGCGAACGTCAGTGGCCTGATCCCCTGGCTCACCGCGATCGCCACCCCGGAGCGCCTCTCCAGGCCAGGGCGGCTGTGGGTGTTCAGCTCCGTGGCGGCGGATCGGGGTCGACCGTCGAACTACCACTACGGAGCCGCCAAGGCGGCCCTGACGGCCCTCTGTGAGGGGCTGTTGCTGCGCTGCCACGGCAAGCCCTTTGCGGTGCGGATCATCAAGGCTGGCTTCATGGCCACGCCGATGACGCTGGGTAAGGCTCCCCCGCTGCTGTGCGCCAGCCCGGAGTCGGTGGCGCGGGATTTGCTGCGTCGGCCGAACCGCCGGGGTATCGAATATCTGCCCTGGTGGTGGTCGCCGCTGATGCTGTTGATTCGCCTGCTGCCTTCCCAAATCGCCTCCAAGCTCTGACCCCCTGTGACCCTCATCCCGCCCGCCGGTCTGATGGCCGAACCCCGAACCCTCACTGGCTGGGGGCGCACGAATCCGGTGACGGCCCGGGTGCTGCAGCCGGCCGCGCTGGAGCAGGTGCAGGACCTGCTGCGCCAGGCTCCCCCCCGCTCCCTGATCGCCCGCGGACTGGGTCGCTCCTACGGCGACGCCGCGCAGCTCAAAGACGGCACCGTGATCGAGCTGCCGGCTTTTGATCGGATCGAACTGGATCCCGCCAGCGGCACGGTGACAGCCGGTGCCGGGGTGAGCCTCGATCAGGTGCTGCGGGTGGTCGTGCCGGCGGGGTTCTTTCTGCCGGTCACTCCCGGCACGCGCAACGTGACGGTGGGTGGGGCGATTGCCGCTGATGTCCACGGCAAGAACCACCACGTGGATGGCAGCTTTGGCAACCACGTGCGGCGGCTGCTGCTGGTGGATGGCAGCGGCAGCCTGCGGGAGCTCACCCCGGGCGGCCGGGGCAGCGTCGAGGAGTCGCAATACTTCTGGGCCACCGTGGGCGGCATGGGGCTGACGGGGGTGATCGTGGAGGCCACGTTCTCGCTGATCCCGATCACCAGCTCGCTGATCAGCGTCGATACCACCCGCTATCGCGATCTGGAGTCGCTGATGGTGGCCATGGTGGAGGCAGACGCAAAGTACCGCTACAGCGTCGCCTGGGTCGACAGCCTCGACCCCAAAGGGCGTGGCGTGCTCACCTGCGGTGACCATGCCCCCGTCGAGGCCTTGCCCAAAGCCCAGCAGGCCGCTGCGCTCCACTACGACCCGAAGGCCATGGCCTCGACGCCACCATTCCTGCCTGGAGGGCTGCTGAACAAGCTCACGGTGCGGGCGTTCAACGAGGCCTGGTA
>JBIIND010000413.1:0-5720 GCA_044337665.1 Cyanobium sp. | reverse complement strand
GGAGAGGGTTCCTGAGAGGGAGGGTGTGGTGTCGTCGGTGCTGACGCCATTGGCGAGGGGCCCCTGGAGGAGCCCGACGTTGTCGGCGGCGCCGGTGATGGCGGCGGTGGTGGTGGGGGGAGCGGTGTCGTAGACGATGGCGGGCGAAGAGCCGGCACGGCCTGGATTGCCGGCGGCATCGTTGTAGGAGCCTGGGGCGACGGAGATCGAGGCGGTGCCAGTGCTGTCAGCGTTGGGTGTGAAGGAAGCGGTGAAGAGCCTGGGATCCCCTGTGGCGGCGAGGCCGGCGATGGAGCCGCCTGTGGCGGTGATATCGCTGGCTGTGAATCCGTAGGGAGTTTCTGAGAAGGAGAAGGAGATGGTTGCCGTTTCCCCAGCCTTGAGGGATACCTTGTCGCAGCTGATCGAAAGGGTCGGGGGATTGGTGTCAACCGCAACGATGCCTGTGGGGTTGATCGCGTTGAAGGCATTGGCGCCAACAACGTTACCAGCGGCATCATTGATGGTGCCGGTTAGTGCATTGAGGGAAGCAGTGGCAAGATCCGAAGTGTTCTGACCTGCCGCTGGGGTGTAGGTGAAGTTGAGCTGGTTTGTGCCGGTGCCTGTTGTGTAGGCAGCTGTGCCGCCTGTGTTTAGAGCGATGGAAGGCGTGCCCGAAACATAAACAACCTCACTGAAGCTTGCCCGTAGTGTGATGGTTTCTCCGGAGGAAAGATTGCCGTCGCTGCTGCCGTAGTTGATCGCGCTGATGGAGGGAGAGCTGGTGTCAATGAGGCTGTCGACCAGCCGCTGGTAGGTGGTGCTGAGCCCGCCGAAGGAGATGTTCTCCAGTCCATTCCAGACGCGGTCGCTGTCGCTGCTGCCGGAGAGGCGGGAGAAGAGCAGCGAATCGCCGGAGAGTTCGTAGCGGAACAGCTCGATCGATTCGCTGAAGAACAGCGAGTCGAGGCCGGCATCGCCGAAGTAGATGTCGGAGCCGAAGCTGTCGGTGAAGCTGTCGTTGCCGGCACCGCCGCGGAAGGTGTTGGCGGCGTTGTTGCCGAAGAAGCTGTCGTTGCCGGCACCGCCGATGGCGGCTTCGATGATCGTGCCGACGGCGATCGTGAGGTTGCCGATCTTGCCGCCGATGTTGGAGCGGGAGGGGGTGGTGGAGGCCGCCTGGGAGGGGGCGAGGTTGATCAGCTGATGGGCGCTGAAGTTGCTGACATCGAGGGTGTCGTAGCCGCTGGCGTCAACGATGGTGTATGCGGTGTTGCCGGCATAGGTGCTGAACTGGTTCCAGAGGCGGCTGGTCGCGGCGCTGATCGTGGTGCCCACCCCATACACGGTGTCGCCATTGAAGGCATTGGCGATGCCATAACCGAAGGGTCGGTAGATGGTGTCGAGCGCCAGCCAGTCCACGGCCATCGGCGACTGCAGGAAGGCGTAGCTGGCGCCGGTGGTGGGATTCTGGGTCTGGCTGAAGTACGACATCATCGACCCCTGCCAGCTATCGTTGGCGAATTTGGCGTCGGTGGCATAGGCGCCCGTGCCGTTGTAAAGACCCTGGTGGCCGAGGCCCAGGACGTGTCCGATTTCGTGGAAGAAGGTCTGGACGGTGTAGCTGTCGAAGCTGGAGAGGCTCCCGTACCAGTTGCTGGCGACGTTGATCACGGAATAATCAACACCGCTGCTGGTGGAGTTGCCCGCCGGATAGGCATAGGCGGATCCGAGTTGGTTGTCGGTGAAGAAGATATCGACACTGGTGTCGGTGGCCGCGGTTTCCACGAAGCGGATGCCGAGGGTTGCCTGGTAGAGCTTGAACACCTCGCGCACCAGTTCACGGCGCGCCGCCGTCAGGCCATCGGGGTCACCATCGAGGCTGCCGTTGCCGTCGGTGTCGAAATTCCAACCGTTGAGGTTATAACGAATCTCGCCGGCGTTGGGGTTGCTGCCGCTGGTGCTGAGGTTGTAGCGGCGTGGCACGGTGCCGGCGGCCCGCCAGAAGTTCACCCGCAGGTAATCGGCCAGGGTCTGCAGGCTGGCGGTGGGCGCCTGGGCGGCTGTGGCGCTGCCACCCAGGGACGTGGCCGCGGCTCCGCTGGGCTCCAGCCGGTCACTGCTGCAGGCGCGGCAGTGGCAGCGCCGGGGGTGGTAGCGGCTGTCGATGGCATCAAGATCCACCTCTTGGGCTGACGGCTGGCTGGCCGCAGGCTTGGGCGGGACGGTGGACATGGTGGGGCCGGGGGCGGCAGGGGCCACTCCCGCTGGAGTCACCCGTGCCGGGGGGGAGATGGGCCCGTTCTGGTCCGTTGCCGTGCGGATGCCAGGCAAATGGACATCCTCGTTGTGCGCCAGCGCTTTGCGGTTGGCCTCCAGAGCGCTGCGTTCGCCAGGACCGGGGGCCCCTGTGATCAGGTCGAAACCATTGCCCGTAGCGGTCCTGCGGGGACCTGTTTCGGGCATCGCCCAGAGTTCGTTGCTTTTTCTAGAGGTGGAACCCATCGTTGCGTTTCTTCGGCGTTGCCCCAGGCTAGCAAGTGCATGGGGGGCGATATCTCAGACGCATTCGTTTCAGTGTTGCAATCAAAATACATTGTATTTTGGGGAATCATCGGTCGCAATGTGCCTGTTATTCTATTTTCCGATTTGGCATGACGTAGCGAGTCTATGGCTCCAGGGTTTCCGGACGGAGTCCCGGAGAGTCTGCCCTTTTACGTGCTGTCATCCCGGCGCGATGATCGGTGATTGGGTCGCTTTTCCATCAAGCAATCGCCAGCCATCTGTGGGTAATCATCAGACGTCAGACTCCTCGTCTCAGAGTCTGGTATCAGGGCTGAAGTTTCCCGCGGCCAACGTCAGGAGATGGCCGCAGGACTGCGAAGGTCGACTTGACCTTTGCCGACTGGTTCAACGTTGGTGCCGCTGCTGCTGGCACCCCACCCCTCTTGTTGGAGGAGGCCGTGTTCACCCCAGCGCAGCGGCATAACCCGGAGGGGCCCGATCCCCCTCAGCTCCAGAGGTTGTTCACCACGGCGGCACCCACATTCAACCCCACATCGAAGGAATCCTCACAGGCTTCGCGGATGTGCACGCCGCCATAGACGCGGCTGATGGCATCCTCCAGACCAGCTTCATAAAAGCTGTTGCGCACGACACCTCCTGCGTCGATAAACCCCTCAAAAGTGCGCACCACGCCGGGGAGTTCCTGTGAGGTGGCGCTAAAGGTGAGATTGTCCCCAAAGAAATAGCTCATCACGCTGGCAAAGGCTCCCCCCATGGCGGAGTGGCCGGAGAGGAAATCCGGGAAGGGTGGCGATGGCACGCCATTGATTGAGGACAGCAACGAATTCCAGTTTGGGTCGCGGATGGTGAGGGCCGTGCCATCCGTATCGGAGAAGCTGCCGGTGATCAGGTCCCAGGGGCGGGGCTGGGCGTTGCTGTATTTCTCGTTCCAGGCGCAAATCACGGAATCCGCCATGGAGAGGCTCAAGCTGGTGATCATCTTGGCGTTGGTGGGCAGGGTGGTCCCCTGGTCGAGCGCCAGATCCAGGGCGATCTCGAGAAGCTGGCCGTAGGGCCGGAAGGTATCGGGTCTGTCGTAGGCCCAGAAGAGAGCGATTTCCGTCTGATCGGGGGTGCGCTCCAGGGTGGTTTGGGCGGTGTTCGCCAAGCCGCCGTAGAGACGCACCTCGTTCAACTGCTGGGCATAGAGGTCGAGATTCACATCGGGCCGGGCCTGCAGACCGTTGGAGCGGTAGGCCTCGGGACCGCTGATCGCCCAGGGGGTCACCGATCCCCAGTGGGGCCCCACCGCCACCCCTGCGGTCGGCCCCGATGGGGCCGGCATCCACACGTAGCCCGGCAGGCCGTTGCTGGGGGGTGTGTAGGGGGTGGTGTTGGCGGAGCCGTCGTTGGCTCGGAGGGCAAGGATCTGGTCAGCGATGCCGGCGCCGAAGGCCAGACCCGTCTCAATGCTCTCGGGCGACCCCGTGAGGGACTGGAGGCTGAGGGCGTATTGCCCCTGGATCAGGCCCATTTCCCCCGGAAGTTCCAGCGAAAGAATCCGGTGGGCAGCCCCCACCAGGGCCGCCTCCACGTTGGCGCCCGCCGGGGCGATCTGGTCAATTCGGTAGAAATCCACCGCATCGCCGAATGCGGCCAGGGTGTCCAGCATCGCTGTGGAGAGCATGGCCATCAGGCGGGTGCCGGTGGTGGGCGGCACCCCAGGTTTGCCATTGCTGCCCGCGGATTGGATCGCGTTCAGCGCGCAGTCGGTCCAGAGGAGGATCGGGTCCGATCCCTGCGGCACCAGGGGCGGGAGGGGAGTAAGGGTATCGATGCTGATCCAATCGGAGCCGGCGCTGCCAGCGTTTCCGGCGCTATCGACATAGGAACCCTCCGCGATGGAGAGCGTGCCTATGGTGGTGACGCCGTCGGCAGCGGTGAGCATGGCGCAGTAGTAGTTGCCAAACCCAGTGAAGGCGCTGAGCACACCGCCACTTACGCTCACATCGTCAGCTGTAAAATCTACAACGTCTTCGCTGAAGAAGAAGTTAACCAGGGTGCTTTTGGCGTTGTCATTGATGCTGGCCGATACGAAGCTGATGGCGAGAAGAGGATTGAGAGTGTCTACCTGCAGTGTGGCGGACACGGCTCCCGCACCAGCAATGCCAAAAATGTCGTTCCAGGAGGCATCGGCCACCGCGATCGAAGCGGTGCCTTCGCTGTTGGCCGTGGGCGTGAAGATGGCGGTATAGGAATTGCCGGAGCCGCTGAGGTTTGTGAGCGAGCCGCCCGAGACACTCACATCGCCGCTGCTGAAGGAGGTGCCGGGGTTGCGGTTGAAGGCAAAGGTGACCAGGGCGGTCTCCTGGATGTTGAAGGAGGTTCTGTCGCTGTTGATCGTGAGGCTCCTGGCCACACCGGTGAGGTTGGTGGCGGCGAGGTTGCGGAAGAAGGCGGCTCTCAGGCCGGTGCTGGCGGAGCGGATGTCGCCGAAACCGGGCTTGTCGAGTCCGTTCACGCTGAGGTAAGAGACCGCGACGATGTCCGTGGCGAGAATCGGGGAGGCGAGGGTGAGGCGGATGGTGGTGCCTTCACCCCGGAGCACCGCGGAGCCGGTGACGCTGCGGCGCAACCCGTTGACGAGGACCTGAAAGCGGCTGACGCTGGGGAGAATGCTGCTGAGGACTGCGTTGTAGCGCAAGGCAAGGGCGTTGCCATCTACGGCCAGTTCCACGAGGGAGGGAATCGCCATGGGGGCAGTGTGGTTTGCGCGTCTATAGCTAGCTCATGTCGAAAGAGTCTGGCGGTATTTACGGGAACTATTCAGGCAATCTTTTGGGATGCTTAGCCTTCACTCATCGATTTATGGGGCTCATGATTTGATTTTGCGGAAGTCCCTTGCGGCCGGCCTTGCGCAGTCTTCTGGCGGATCTCCAGGCTACAGCTCCGCCGACCAGGGGCAGGGGGGCGGGTACCGCCACGGCCTCAATTTCGAGCTTGAGGCTGTCGATGTTGCTGCCCGTGTCCCAGGTCCACGTGAAAACACCGGGGCTGAGGCCGAGCTGGGATAACGATGTGGAGGTGTACGTCGTGGTGCTTTCCAGAAGAGGGGTGGTGCTCACATAGTTCAGGGGAAGTACGAGAAGGCTCTTTGATATGTTGTAATCGTAGGCGATGCCGAAAAGGTCGTTGGTGCCGCTGAAGGGGAATTCGAAGACCCCAGGATCGCTACC
>JBIIND010000109.1:0-5733 GCA_044337665.1 Cyanobium sp. | reverse complement strand
GGTCGGCTACGCGATCGGCAACTCCACCCAGCTGGATCTCTCCTGGCGTTACCTGCACATGGCCGCCAACAATGGCAAGAATCCGGAAAACGCCTTCGTCGTTGGCGAGAACGGGGTGGAGCTGGGCCTGAAGTTCTTCTTCTGAGCCGACGGCCCCGGTGGATCGGAGCGGGACGGCAACGACGCTGCCAGCGGTGCCCCTGTCCATGATGGAGCTGTCCCTCCGAGCCGCTTCCGTGGACCCCCAGCAGGACCTTTCCCTGATCGACGCCTGGTGGCGCGCCGCCAATTACCTGGCGGTGGGGATGATCTACCTGCGGGCCAACCCGCTGCTGCGGGAGCCGCTGCGGCCGGAGCACATCAAGAATCGCCTGCTGGGGCACTGGGGCTCCTCGCCGGGGCAGTCTTTCCTCTGGGCCCACGCCAACCGGGTGATCCGCCGGAACGACCTCGAGATGATCTATCTCTCAGGGCCGGGGCACGGGGCGCCGGGGGTGCTGGGGCCCACCTACCTCGACGGCAGCTACAGCGAGATCTACCCCGACAAGAGCCAGAACACCGAGGGGATGGGGCGCTTCTTCAAGCAGTTCTCCTTTCCCGGTCACATCGGCTCCCACTGCACACCCGAGACCCCGGGCTCGATCCATGAGGGCGGCGAACTGGGCTACGTGCTCTCCCACGCCTGCGGGGCCGTGTTCGACAACCCCGAGCTGATCGCCCTGGCCTGCGTGGGGGACGGCGAGGCGGAGACGGGCCCGCTGGCCACCTCGTGGCACATCAACAAGTTCCTCAATCCCATCGTGGATGGCGCCGTGCTGCCGGTGCTGCACCTCAACGGCTACAAGATCGCCAACCCCACCCTGCTCGCCCGCATCCCCCACGCCGAACTGGAGAGCCTGATGGTGGGCCTGGGGTGGCAACCGCTGTTTGTGGAGGGCCACGAGCCGATGGCCATGCACGCCGCCATGGCCGCCGCCATGGACGGGGCGATCGAGCGGATCCGCGCCATCCAGGCGGAGTGCCGGGCCAGCGGGGTTGCCCGCCGGCCCGCCTGGCCGATGATCGTGCTGCGCAGCCCCAAGGGCTGGACCGGTCCCGCCGAGCTGCACGGCCACCGGCTCGAGGGGTTCTGGCGCTCCCACCAGGTGCCGCTGCCGGACGTGCGCCACGACCCGGAGCAGCTGGCGATGCTGGAGGCCTGGTTGCGCAGTTACCGCCCCGAGGAGCTGTTCGACGCCGACGGTCGGCTGATCCCCGCCCTGCAGTCCCTCTCCCCGCAGGGGGCGCGGCGGATGGGCTCCAACCCCCACGCCAACGGCGGGCTGCTGCGGCGCAGGCTGCGCCTCAGCGAATCCGAGGCCTACGCGGTGGCGGTGGAGAGCCCGGGGACCGTGGAGGCTGAGAACACGGCGCCCCTGGGGGCCCTGCTGCGCGACACCATCCGCCGCAATCCCAGGAGCCTGAGGGTCTTCGGCCCCGATGAAACCGCCTCCAACCGCCTGCAGGCCATCTACGCCGTCACCGGCAAGGCCTGGATGGGGGAGCTGTTGCCGGAGGATGCCGACGGCGGCGAACTCAAGCGGGACGGCCGGGTGGTGGAGATGCTCTCCGAGCACACATTGGTGGGAATGATGGAGGGCTACCTGCTCACCGGTCGCTACGGCTTCTTCCACACCTACGAGGCCTTCGCCCATGTGATCGCCTCGATGTTCAACCAGCACGCCAAGTGGCTGGAGGCCTGCCGGCACCACGCCCCCTGGCGGGCGCCGATCGGCCCCTGGAACTGCCTGATCTCCAGCACCGTCTGGCGCCAGGATCACAATGGATTCACCCACCAGGACCCGGGCTTCATCGACCTGGCCGGCAACAAGAGCGGCGATGTGGTGCGGGTCTACCTGCCGCCCGATGCCAACACATTGCTGGCGGTGGCCGAGGAGGCCCTGCTGGAGACCAATGTCTGCAACATCATTGTGTGCGACAAACAGAAGCATCTGCAATATCTGAACCTTGAGCGGGCGCGCCAGCACGTGGCCAAGGGCATCGGCCTGTGGAGCTGGGCCAGCAACGACCACCACGGCAGCGAGCCCGATGAACCGGACGTGGTGATGGCCTGCGCCGGCGACGTCCCCACCAAGGAAACCCTGGCGGCGGTGGAGATCCTGCGCCGCGAGATCCCCCAGCTGCGCGTGCGCGTGCTGAACGTGGTGAAGCTGTTCTCCCTCACCGACCCGGAGGAACATCCCCACGGCCTGAGCGACCGGGATTTCGACAGCTTGTTCACCACAAACCGGCCGGTGATCTTCAATTTTCACGGCTATCCGTGGCTGATCCACCGCCTCACCTACCGGCGCACTAACCATGCCAACTTCCACGTGCGTGGTTATAAGGAAAAGGGCAATATCAACACGCCGCTGGAGCTGGCGATGAACAACCAGATCGATCGCTTCAACCTGGTCATCGATGTGATCGATCGCGTGCCCTGCCTGGGCTCCCGCGCCGCCCATGTCAAGGAGCGGATGAAGGAGGCGATCCTCGCCAATCGCGCCTACGCCCACGAACACGGCGAGGATGCCGCGGAGGTGAGGGGCTGGCGTTGGAGCCTGCCGGCCGGCCAGGGCTGATGGACCGCCGGCCGGCGCTGGTGCTCAACGCCGGCAGCGCCACGGTGAAGGCGGCTCTGCTGGCCGCCGATGGAACGGAGCTCTGGCGGGAGCAGCGGCCCTGGAGCCCCAGCAGCGCCGAGGCGCTGCTGGATTCCTGGCTGCCTTCCGCCCTGGCCCCCTGGCTGGGGGCGACGGGGGGCCTGGCCCTGGCCGGCCACCGGGTGGTGCACGGCGGCGAGCGCTTCACCGCCCCCACCCGCCTGACGGCGGAGGTGCTGACGGCACTGGAGGCGCTGGTGCCCCTGGCGCCCCTGCACAACGGCCCGGCCCTGCGGCTGATGCGCGCCCTGACGCGCTGGCGGCCGGACCTGCCCCAATGGGCCTGCTTCGATACCGCCTTCCACGCCACCCTGCCGCTGGAGGCGCGCACCTACGCCATCCCGGCGCCCTGGCGGGAGGCCGGGCTGCGCCGCTTCGGCTTCCATGGACTCAACCATCAGCACGTGGCGGAGACGGTGGCCCGCCGCGACCCCGATGCCCGCCGTCTGATCAGTTGCCATCTGGGCGGCGGCTGCTCGCTCTGCGCCATCCGCGACGGCCGCAGCCTGGCCACCACGATGGGGTTCACCCCCCTGGAGGGTTTGGTGATGGCGACCCGCAGCGGCAGTGTTGACCCCGGCGTGCTGCTGCATCAGCTCCGGCGGGGGATGGGGGTGGAGGAGCTCGACCACAGCCTCAACAGCGCCAGCGGCCTGCTCGGCCTTTCGGGCCTGAGCGGCGACATGGCGACCCTGCGGCAGGCGCAGGCGCAGGGGCACGCCGGGGCGGCGTTGGCCATCGCTGTCTTTCGCCGGAGGCTGCTGGAGGAGATCGGCGCGATGGCCGCCTGCCTGGGCGGGGTGGACGTGATCGCCCTGAGCGGCGGCATCGGCGAACACGACGCTGCGCTGCGGCGGGAACTGGCGGAAGCCCTGGCCTGGCTGGAGCCCTTCACCCTGCGGGTGATCGCCGCCGACGAGGAGGGGCTGATCGCCCGCAGCTGCCGGGCGGCGGCGGCCCGGGGCTAAGCCCCATACTCTTCCGAGGTGAGGTCTGCAATGTGATGCGCAAGGAAGAGGGAAGTCGCTCCGATGAGTTGCGGGAACTCGGTTGGCCCGCGGAGAGCGTGCGGCGCTACGAGGATCTCTGGGAGTACCGGCAGCGCTGGGGCGCCATCAACCTCGAACGGGAGGATCGGGTCTTCCTGCGGGAGGCGGAAGCGGCCCTGCCGAAGCGACTCACCGGCAAGGGGCCCCAGAAAAAGGGTCTGCAGGAGAAGGCCCACGTGCGCTGGCTGGCGCACTTCCTGGCGGCCATGCGCACCGATCCGCGGATGGAGGCGCTCCAGGAGGGGGAGGAGGCGGCCTGGGTGATCCTGCTGGAGGAGGAGATTCGGGCGCTGGCCTGGTACGAGCCCGTGCTCGGCCTGCCGGATACCCTGCGCGCCCGCGCTTTCCTGCCGGAGCGGGAACGGTGGATCGGCGAAGCGGCCGCCGAGGGTCGGGACCTGGAGTTCGATTTCGCCGCCGCTCTCGAGCGGGCGAAGCTGGAGGGGAACAGCAGCTGGAAGCCCCTGCGGGGGGAAGGGTTGGCGTCGGACCGCACCTTCCCCGTTCTCCCGCCGGCCACCGCGGCGGCCTTCCGCGCGAAGGTCCGCCGGGAGATCCTCGAACAGGTTCGCGGCCTGCCCTCCCTCAAGGACAGCGAGAAGGCCGAGCCCCCGGACGACTGGACGCCCTGAAGCCCGAGCGGCGGACCCGCCGATGCTGCCCCTCCCCCTCGACAGCTGGCCGTTCTGGGCCGCCCTCGCCTCGGTGTTCGCCGCGGTCACCGCGGTGCTGGCCAAGCTGGGGGTGAAGGGCATCGACCCCGACCTGGCGACCCTGCTGCGCACATTGGTGGTGGCCCTGTGCCTGGCGGCGCTGCTGCTGGCCTTCGGCAGGCTGCAGCCCGGCCGGCTGGCGGAGCTGCCGCGGAGCAGCCTGCTGGCCCTGGTGTTCTCCGGGCTGGCCACCGGCGTTTCCTGGATCTGCTACTTCCGGGCCCTGTCCCTCGGGCCCGTGGCGCGGGTCGCGCCGATCGACAAGCTCAGCGTGGTGCTGGTGGCCGTCTTCGGGGTCGTGTTTCTGGGGGAGCGGCTGGAGCCCACAGCCTGGTTGGGCATCGCGCTGATGGGGCTGGGGGCGGTGCTGGTGGCCTGGCGCTGAGCGGCGGCGATGGGGAGGCGGCGATGAGGGGGACGGACGCCGGGCCACCGGCCACCCGGGAGCTGCTGCTGGCGGGGGGGGGGCACAGCCATGCCCTGGTGCTGAGCCGCTGGGCGATGGGGGCGGAACGGCGGCCGGCGCGGACCCGCATCACCCTGGTGAGCCGCCGGGGGGGGACGCTGTACTCCGGCATCGTGCCGGCGCTGGTGGCGGGTCTGGTCCCACCACAGGCCGGCACCATCGATCTGAGGAGCCTCTGCGACCGGGCCGGAGCGGTATTCGTGCAGGCGGAGATCATCGGCCTCGATCCGCGGCGCAGGGAGTTGGCCCTGGAGGGGCGGCCACCGCTGCGCTTCGATGCCCTCAGCCTCGATGTGGGGGCGGTCACGGCCCCGGCCGCGGCGGCGGGGGGCCTGGGGGTGAAACCGCTCGAGCCCTTCCTGGCCTGGTGTGCGGCGCTGCCGCGGGGGCGCGCCGTCCGCATCCGCGGCGGGGGAGCCGCCGCCGTGGAGCTGGCCCTGGCCCTGCGGGCCCGCCACCTTTCCGTCGAGCTGCTGCTGCGGGGGCAGGGGCTGCAGCTGGGCTCCGCGGCGGCGACCAGGGCCGGGGAGATCCTGCTGCACGAGGCGGACGTGGGAATCCGGCGCGCGGTGGCGGAGGACAGCCCGGCCGACCTGCTGTGCACCGGCAGCCAGGCTCCGGCCTGGCTGGCCGCCTCCGGCCTGCCGGTGGAGGCGGCCAGCGGTCGGGTGCGCACGGACGCGGGCCTGCAGGTGCTGGGCCACCCGGGCCTTTTCGCCGCTGGCGACTGCGGCGTGATCGCCGATCGGCCGCGGCCACCCTCCGGCGTCTGGGCGGTGCGGGCCGCGCCGGTCCTGGCGGCG
>JBIIND010000108.1:0-5735 GCA_044337665.1 Cyanobium sp. | reverse complement strand
GAGCAATGAGCCCTCGCCGATGATCGACTGGGTGATCTGGCAGTCATTCAGTTTGCTCGGCGGCAGGTAGCGTGGGCGGGTATAAATCGGGAACTTCTCATCATAAAAAGAGAAGGGGGGATTGGGTTGCTCGGTCAGGGCAAGATTGGCATCATAAAAGGCGCCGATTGTGCCGATATCCTCCCAATAATCATTGAACAGATAACTCTGGAGAACGTCACCCCGGGCCAGGGATGCTGGAATGATCTCCTTGCCAAAATCCGTGGCGTCCGGATGGGCCGCCAGCAGGTTGAACAGGGTGTCGCGGCTGAAGACGTAAATTCCCATCGAGGCCAGGTAGGGGCGCCGTTGGGCCTCCTCCGGGCTGAGGCCGAGGCTGGCGGTGTCGACCGCCATCTGGTGGAGGGCCTCACCCTTCGGCTTCTCCCGGAACTCACGGATGCGGCCATGGCTGTCGGTGCGCATCAGACCGAAGCCCTCGGCGTCCTTGGCATTCACCGGCAGGGCGCCAACGGAAAGATGGGCGCCATTGTCGATGTGGTGCTGAACAAAGCGGCTGTAGTCCATCCGGTACAGCTGATCCCCGGAAAGGATCAGCACGTGGTCCACGTCCCACTCCTGAAACAGCCACTGGTACTTGCGCACCGCATCGGCCGTGCCTTCAAACCAACTGGGGCTATCGGGCGTCTGCTGGGCGGCGAGCACCTCCACAAACCCCTGACCGAAACCGGCGGAGAGGTTGTACGTCATCGTCAGATGACGATTGAGGGAGGCACTATTGAACTGAGTCAAGACGTAAATCTTGTTGATTTCCGAATTGATACAGTTGCTGATTGGGATATCAATCAACCTGTATTTACCCGCCAAGGGAACAGCGGGCTTGGCCCGCATCTTGGTCAGGGGGTAGAGGCGTGTTCCCGCACCTCCGCCAAGGATGATCGCCAGAACACGTTTCATCGAGAACCCTCGTTCCCCGGCAGGCACCGACCGTACCGGAGCGCGGGGGCACCCCGTTGGAAACGGCAGCATTTTGTAGTCGTTGTGGCGGACACCTAAGGGGCACCTGCCAAATCGTCGTGCAACTCGAAAAGCTCCTGCAGCACCTTCATGGCCGCCAGTCGCTGCTGGCGGGGCTGGGGCGCCCGCAGACGGGTCACAGGCGTGTGCAGCACCTTGTTGATGATCCCCTTGCTCAGGGCCTCCACCACCTTGCGCTCCCGGGCGGAGAGGTCTGGACCCATGCGGCTGAGGGCCTTCTGCAACTCCTGTTCCCGGATCTCCTCCAGCTGGGTGCGCAGGCGGTTGACCAGCGGCACGGCCTCCAGGCCGTCCCACCAGTCGAGAAACAGCTGGGCCTCCTCCCGCAACAGCGCCTCGGCTTCCGCCGCCATCCCACGACGGGCCTCCTGATTGCGGGCCACCACCTCCTGCAGGTCATCCACATCAAAACTGCCGACCCCCTCGAGATCGGCGGCGTCGGCACTGATGTTGCGGGGAACGCCGATGTCGATCAGCAGCACGCTGGAGCGACGGTTGAGCTTTTCCAGTCGCACCCGGTCGATGATCGGCTCCTCCGCCGCGGTGCTGGTGAACACCAGCGAGCAGGTGCTCAGACAGTGATCCAGGTCGTCGATCGGACGGCACTGCACCGGCAACTGGGGGAAATCGGCCGCCAACTGCTCCGCCCGGGCGAGGGTGCGGTTGAGAAGCACGACACCGCGACAGCCCTTGGCCTGCAGATGCTGCAGCAGCAGGCGCGCCATGCGGCCAGCGCCCACCACGGCCACCTGCTCCTGATCCAGGGGCACCAGTTCATCGAGGCCACGCGCCTGCCCCACCTTCAACTGGGCCAGTTCAACGGCGGCGGAACTGATCGAGACGGCACCGGTGCCAAGGTTTGTTTCGCTGCGCACCCGCTTGCCGGTGCTCACCGCCTGGTTGAGCAGGCGGTTGAGAATCGGACCCACGGAGCGATACTCCTGACCCAGCCGCACCATCTTCTTCACCTGGGAGAGGATCTGCCCCTCCCCGAGCACGAGGCTGTCAAGCCCGGCGGAGACGCGCAGCAGATGGTCGATCGCCGCCTCATGGTGGTAGGCGAACAAGTGCGGACTCAGGTCTTCGATCGGCAGGCTGGACACCTGGCTGAGGAAATCCGCCACGGCTGCGGTGCCCTCCTCCGGCTGGCGGAGCAGGGCATAGATCTCCAGCCGGTTGCAGGTGCTGAGGATGGAGGCCTCGAGCACCTGGTCGTCGGCCCGCAGCCGCTCCAGCGAGGCCTCCATCGTGGGCTCCGGGATGCTCAGCCGCTCCCGGATCTCCACGGGAGCCGTGCGGTGACTGAGGCCGATGACGGCGAGGTGCATAGAGACGGATCCGCTGCCGGACCTCAGTGCAGGGCGATGCTCTGGGCGCCGGGCTTGATGTGCACCGTGGTGGTGAAGCGGGCGGTGTTGTCGAGGGTGCTGATCACCAGGCTGCTGGTGCGGGTGCAGTCCTTTTCGAATTTGACACCGTCGAAGAGCAGGCCATCGGTGATGCCACTGGCCGCGAACACCACATTGGTGCCGGAGGCAAGCTCCTCAGCTTCGTACACCTTGTCGGGATCGGTGATGCCCATCTCCGCCAGCCGGGCCAGGTTGCCCTCGCGGGTGAGGCCCTCCCATTCCTTGGTCTGGGCCACGGCGGGGTCGTAGACCAGCTGGCCTTGGAAATGGCCGCCGAGTGCCCGAAGGGCGGCGGCGGAGATCACGCCCTCGGGGGCGGCGCCGATGCCCATCAGGCAATGGGTGCCGGTGCCGGCGAAGCCGGCGGCGATGGCGGCCTGGACATCCCCATCGGAGATCGGCTGGACGCGGGCGCCGGTGGCCCGGATCTCGGCGATCAGATCCTTGTGGCGGGCGCGGTCCATGACCACGATGACCAGCTCATCCTTGGCCATTCCCAGACACTGGCTGAGGATTTCGATGTTCTCGGTGGCCGATTTGCGGATATCCACCTTGCCCTTGGCGGCCGGCGGTGCCGCCAGCTTCTTCATGTAGAAATCGGGGGCGTTGAACAGGCCGCCGCGGTCGGAGGCAGCGAGCACCGCCATCGAGCCCCGCTGGCTGTTGGCGCAAAGGTTGGTGCCCTCACAGGGATCAACGGCGAAGTCGACGCCGGGGCCGCTGCCGCTGCCCACCTCTTCGCCGATGTAGAGCATCGGGGCCTCGTCCCGTTCACCCTCGCCGATGACGATGCGGCCCTGCATGGCGATCTGGCCCATGCGCTCTCGCATGGCCTCCACCGCGGCGGCATCGGCTTCATTCTTGAGGCCCATGCCCGTCAAGCGCGCGGAGGCGATGGCGGCCTGTTCGACGACTTCAAGAATTTCCTGGATGAGAGAGCGATCCACAACTGACCGGCGAGGGAATAGGGAGCTTCGCGAATGGGAGTCAGAGGGAACCCACGCCCCGGCTCAGGGCAGGGTGCAAGGGACGGAAACCCTGGGCAGAGCCCCGGGATGGAGGTCGGAAACGCCGACCGCCGCGCGCCCTCCGGGGGCTCGGGAAGCGGCGCCATCGTACAGCGCAGACGACGCCCCCTCCCCGTGGAGTGCCAGGGCGGGCGAGTCCTTACAATTTTGAGCTCCTCGCCCCGGTGGAAGTCCATGAGCACCAAGCCCCTGGTGGTTTCCCCCTCGATCCTCTCCGCCGACTTCTCCCGCCTCGGCGACGACGTGCGCGCGGTGGACGCGGCCGGTGCGGACTGGATCCACGTGGACGTGATGGACGGCCGCTTCGTGCCGAACATCACCATCGGCCCCCTGATTGTCGAGGCCCTGCGGCCCGTCACCACCAAACCCCTCGACGTTCATCTGATGATCGTGGAGCCGGAGAAGTACGTGGCCGACTTCGCCCGGGCCGGGGCCGACATCATTTCCGTGCAGGTGGAGGCCTGCCCGCACCTGCACCGCAACCTGGCCCAGATCAAGGAGTTGGGCAAGCAGGCGGGGGCGGTGCTCAACCCCAGCACGCCGATCGACACCCTGGAATACTGCCTGGAGCTCTGCGATCTGGTGTTGATCATGAGCGTGAACCCGGGCTTTGGGGGCCAGAGCTTCATCGAGAACCAGGTGGAGAAGATCCGCTCCCTGCGTCGCCTCTGCGATGAGCGGGGCCTCGATCCCTGGATCGAGGTGGATGGCGGCATCAAGCCGGCCAACGCCTGGAAGGTGATTGAGGCCGGGGCCAACGCCATCGTGTCGGGCTCCGGTGTTTTCGGAGCGGTTGACTACGCCGGAGCGATCCAGGGGATCCGCAGCAGCCGACGACCGGAGCCCGCGCTCGTCTGACCCAGGCAGTTCCGCTGGGGTTGTTGGCAGTTTCAGGGTTTCTGGCCATCCTTGAACCGTCTGCTCAATGGCTGCAATGCCTTCGCTGCTCCGCTCCCTTGTCCGCAGCCTGGTGCTGGCCCCCCTCCTGGGGGCAACCCTGCACGCCGGCAACCTCGAAGCCGGCATCATGAACCGGCTGAGCAAGTTGTTCGTGTTCGGGGACAGCCTCTCTGACAGCGGCAACAGCAAGTCAGTCAGCAATGCGGCCAGCAGCCCTCTCAACATCACATTCCCCCCCTCCCCTCCCTACTTCGGAGGGAGATTCAGCAATGGGGAGGTGGCCGCGGAGATCCTCTGGAAGGCGTTCAACCCAGGGGATACCAGCTTCAAGCCCTCGCTGGTCGCTGGCGGCACGAATTACGCCATCGGTGGGGCCACGAGCGGCCAGAAGAATGTCATTTCCCTACGCAATGACATCGGCTCACTGACATTGGCCTACGCGGACAAGGGCAACGCCTGGGAGCTTCCCCAGTTCACCAACGCCCCGCCAGCCTTCGACCCGGCCACATCCCTGTTCATGGTGTGGTTTTTCCCCAACGATGTTTTCTGGGATACAACCACCGGCCAGGCCTCTGTCGGGGGATTCAATAACAGCAGCGTCCCGCCAAGCTCGGCCGGCCTGATCCCTGCCGCCACCTACAACATCAAGGGAACGGTGCAGGCGTTATTCGACAAGGGAGCACGCAAATTCCTCGTTCCCAACACGCCCGACCTGGGCTCTACCCCTGAGTACAGGTTAGATCCAGTACTCGGTCCAAAATACACCCAGTACAGCAAGGACTTTAACCAGGCTCTTGCCGTTGCCATCGGTGAGCTTTCGGTGGCCAATCCGGGGATCGAAATCGTCGACTTCCAGACGGATGACCTCTTTGAGGAGCTGCGCGGCAATGGGGCTGGCTACGGCTTTACCAATGTCCAGGACCGCTGTCTGGCGGCCCTGACCCCCTGTGCCGACCCAGACAGTTTCCTCTTCTGGGATGGCAACCACCCCACCGCCGCCACCCACAGGATTCTGGGGCAACGCTTCTTTCAGTCGGTCTATGCGGTGCCTGGTCCCCTGCCCGCTGCAGGGGCCGCGGTGGGCCTGGCCTGGAGCCGCAGGCTGCGGCGCCGCCTCAGGCTTCACTCCCCAAAGAACCAGCCGTAGCTGTGCAGGCCAATGCCCAGCAGGTTGACGCCGATGTAGCAGACCGCCAGCACCACCAGACCGGCCGAAGCGAGCAGGGCCGGCTTGCGGCCCTGCCAGCCCCTGATCAGCCGGGTATGCAGATAGGCCGCGTAGACCAGCCAGGTGATCAGGGCCCAGGTTTCCTTCGGGTCCCAGCTCCACCAGCTGCCCCAGGCTTCATTGGCCCACACC
>JBIIND010000107.1:0-5798 GCA_044337665.1 Cyanobium sp. | reverse complement strand
CGCGCCACCAGCGATCTGCACGAGAAGATGCTGCGCCGGGTCGGCGCCGACCGGGTGGTGTTCCCCTCCAAGATGCAGGGCACCCGCCTCGGTCAGGAGCTGGTGCGGCCCAACCTGCTGGAGCGGCTGCGGCTCGATGACCGCAACAGCATCGAGGAGATCAAGGTGCCCCCCTCCTTCGTGGGCCGCTCCCTGCGCGACCTCAACCTGCGCAAGAACCACAACGTCAACGTGCTGGCGGCGGGCCCCGCGAACCGGTTGATGGTCAACCCTCCGGCCACCCATGTGCTGGGGAGCGACGAGCTGCTGGTGGTCATCGGCAGCAGTGAGGCCCTGGAGGGGCTCCCCACCGCATGACCCCGCCGCCGGTCCGCCCGCCCCGCTGACCATGAAGGTTCTCGGTCTGATGAGCGGCACCAGCGCCGACGGAATCGACGCGGTGCTGGCGGAATTCTCAGGCCGGCCCAGCCGGCCCCGCTGGCGGATCCTCGCCAGCGGGGCCCACCCCTATCCGGCGCCGCTGCGGCAGCAGCTGGTGGAACTGGGCCAGGGAGGCGCCCGCACGGCCGCGGAGCTTCTCGACCTGGCCGAAGCTGTCACCGAGGTCCAGGCGGTGGCCGCCCGCGCCTGCGATCCCCACCGCGAAGCGGAGCTGGTGGGCTGCCACGGCCAGACGGTCTGGCACCGCCCGCCGGCGGGCGGGCGGCGCGGCGCGAGCTGGCAGTTGCTGCAGGGTCCCCTGCTGGCGGGGCTGCTGGGGCGGCCCGTGGTCTTCGACTTCCGCAGCGCCGACCTCGCCCTTGGCGGCGAGGGGGCTCCGCTGGTTCCCGCCACCGATGACGCCCTCCTGGGGCGGACGGGGGGGTGGCGGGCCGTGCTCAACCTGGGCGGGATCGCCAACCTCACCCTGCTGCCGCCCGCCGGCGGACCGGATCGGCGCCGGCCTGTGCTGGGCTGGGACTGCGGACCGGCCAACACGCTGCTCGATCTGGCGGTGGAGCGGTTCAGTGAGGGGCGGGCCCGTTACGACGAAGACGGGGGGTGGGCGGCTCGCGGCGCTGTGGATGAGCCCTGCCTGCGGCGCTGGCTTCAGGAGCCCTACTTCCAGCAGGATCCACCCAAATCCACCGGGCGGGAGCTGTTCGGCGCCGCCGACCTGGAGCACCGGCTCGGCCAGCTGCCCCCAAACCCGGCCGATGCCCTCGCCACCCTCAGCGCCCTCACGGCGGCGGTGGTGGCCCAGGACCTGGGGAGGGGACCACGACCGCTGGAACTGCTGGTGGCCGGGGGCGGAGCCCGCAACCGCGCCGTGATGGAACAGCTGCGCCAGCGCTGCGCCGGCATCGTCGTGCGCCCGCTGGGGGAACTGGGCATCGCCGACGACCAGCGGGAGGCCCTGGCCTTCGCCCTGCTGGCCTGGTGGCAGCGGCGGGGGCACCCCGGCTCCCTGCCTTCCGTCACCGGAGCCCCCCGCGCCGCGGTGCTGGGTGTGCGCGCCGAGCCGCCCTGATCCGCCCGTCCGGAGTTCTGCGGCGGCCCCGCCGCAGCCCCTCAACCGATCGGCCGCCGCAGACGCAGGCGCCGGGGAGCGCCCCGCAGGCGCTGGGGCGCCGCCTGCTGCTGGCGCTCCAGGGCGGCGCGGAAGCGGTCGGTGCCGGCGGGCTCCGCTGGGGCCCTGGCCTCCGGGGGGACCGGGGCCATCCGCTGGCGTTCGAGCCGCTCGACCCCCTGCTGGATCAGCACGCGGGCCATGTTGCTGACCGTGCGCGACTCGTCCTCCGCCAGGGAGGCCAGGCGGTCGCAGAGATCCTCCGGCAGCACAACCTGGATGCGGGGCGACTTGGGGCGTCCGCTCGATGAGGTCTGGCGGGTGGGCACGGCGAGACGCAGGGATACCCGGGGGTAGGCGGGGATGCGGCGGGATACCGAATAGTGTACAGAGGTCTACACGGGTAGTATCCATTTCTAAGATGGGGGTCCGCCGCCGGGCTCCCCCGGCCCGAGCCCGGGCACTCCTGCCCCCCCACCCCCACCGGCGGCCCCCGGCCGCACTCCCCCCATGGCCCGCACCACCTCCCGCGTCCGTGCCGCCGCTGCCGGCACCCCCACCACCAGCCGCTCCAGCGAGCGGCGCCGCACCGCTGAGCGAAGCGACGTCCTGGTTTCGGCGGTGATCAGCACCTACCTGCTCACCCATCTGCACCACGTGCTGCAGCGGGCCGAATACGGGGCCCAGCAGGAGGGACGCCAGTCCCTTGCCGCCAACTACGCCCAGCTGCGCAAGGTGCTCTGCCTGGACGCCCGCAGCATGGAAGATGCCCTCGCCAGCGGCACCGAGGACGACGGTCAGACCCAGGCCGCCTGAGGGGCCGCTCTGGGGCCTTGCCAACGAATCCGCACCGCCGCGCCCTGGCCCCCTGCCGCAGAGCTCCTCCCCCTCATAGGTTCGCTTCAGTGCCACCTGCGTCCATGACCAGCACCCCGAGCAGCGGCCATGCCGCCGAGCTTTACGCCCGCATCAGCGACGACGCCGAACTCACCCAGTCCCTGTTCCGCCAGGCCCTGCAGGATCCGAAGGGGGCCCTGGGCCGCATCGTTGAGCTGGGGGATTCACTCGGGCTGCCGGTGAGCGCCGAGGAGGTGCGGGCCCATCTCGCCAGCCTCGACGACAGCGCCACCAAGCAGTGGGTGGTCAAGGCCCGGGGCGGTCTGTGATGGAGGCAGCCGGCGGGCCGCTCCTTCCATCCGGGAAATGGGCCGGGAGCGCGGCCGGGGCCGGTCCCCTCCCCCGGCCCAGCTGAAGAAGAGCCAGTAGCTGACGATCGCCAGCCCCGCGGCCACCACCAGCGCAGCCACCTGTTCGAGTCGCTTGATCACGGAATCACGGCAGCATCCGGTCGTCGAAGGGCGATCCCGCGCGGCACCGGTCCGAACCTCGACCAGTCTGCCCCTTGGCGGCACGGAGCTCCGCATCGGCGGGGGATGATGCGGTGAATCACCGCTCGACCACCCTCCCCGTGCTGCGCCTGGAACGCATTGGCAAGATCTACCCCACCGGTGAGGTGCTGAAGGACGTGAGCTGGGAGATCCGCCCCGGCGACCGCATCGGCCTGGTGGGGGTGAACGGAGCCGGAAAGTCCACCCAGCTGCGGATCCTGGCGGGATTGGAGGAGCCCAGCAGCGGCCAGGTGGTGCGCCAGGGCGATCCGCGCATCGTCTATCTGCAGCAGGAGTTTGACGTCGACCCCCAGCGCACCGTGCGGCAGGAGCTGTTCCAGGCCTTCGGCGAGGCGGCGGAGGTGCTGAACCGGCAGGCGACGGTGGAGCGGGAGATGGGCAGCGAGCGAGCCGCCAGCGATCCCAACTACCTGGACGGACTGATCCGGGAGTTGGGTGAGCTCCAGAGTCGCTTCGAGGCGCTGCATGGCTACGAGCTCGACGCCCGCATCGACCGGCTGCTGCCGGCGATCGGCTTTGCCCCGGAGCAGGCGGAACAGCCGGTGGGTGACCACTCCGGCGGCTGGCAGATGCGGGTCGCCCTGGGCAAGATCCTCCTGCAGGAACCCGACCTGCTGCTGCTGGACGAGCCGACCAACCACCTGGATGTGGCGACGATCCAGTGGTTGGAGGATTACCTGCTGGCGCAGACCGTTCCGCTGGTGGTGATCAGCCACGACCGGGCCTTCCTCGATCGGGTCTGCAACCAGATCGTCGAGACCGAACGCGGCGTCTCCCGCGCCTACCTGGGCAACTACAGCCAGCACCTGGAACAGAAGCGACTCGAGCGGGAGACGGGGCTGGCGGCGTTCGAACGGCAACAGAAGGAGCTGGCAGCCCAGCAGGCCTACATCGACCGCTTCCGCGCCAGCGCCACCCGCAGCACCCAGGCCAAGAGCCGCGAGAAGCTGCTGGAGAAGGTGGAGAGGATCGAGGCGCCGCTCGAGAGCGTGGGTGGGCCTCGCTTCCGTTTTCCGCCGGCACCGCGCTGCGGCCGCCAGGTCGCCCTGGTCGAGGATCTCACCCATACCTACGGCGATCGCATCCTGTTTCTCGGGGCGAACCTGGAGGTGGAGCGGGGCGATCGCATCGCCTTCGTCGGCCCCAATGGGGCGGGCAAATCCACCCTGCTGCGCCTGGTGATGGGTCTGGAGCGCCCCCAGGAGGGCCGCGCCGAACTGGGGCCGCACCACGTGGTCGCCGGTTATTTCGAACAGAACCAGGCCGAAGCCCTCAACCTGGCGAAGACGGTGATCGACACCCTCTTCGAGGCCGTGCCGGATTGGAGCCAGACCCAGGTTCGCGCGCTGCTGGGCAGCCTTGGCTTCAGTGGCGACGCGGTCTATAAGCAGGTCGGCCAACTCAGCGGCGGCGAGAAGGCGCGCCTGGCCCTAGCCCTGCTGCTGGTGTCCCCCTGCAACCTGCTGGTGCTTGATGAGCCCACCAACCACCTGGACATCCCCGCCAAGGAGATGCTTGAGGATGCCCTGCGGGCCTACGAGGGGGCGGCCCTGCTGGTCTCCCACGACCGCTACTTCATCGGCCGGGTGGCGAACCGGATCGTGGAGCTGCGCGATGGGGAACTGGTGCTCTACCGCGGCGATTACGCCTATTACCAGCAAAAGAAACGGGAGGAGGCGGAGGCCGCACGCCTGGAGGGGGAGGCCCTGGCCGCCGAAACCCGCCGCCGGGAGAACCGCCTGCGTCAGCAGCAGAAACAGCAGCAGCGCCAGGAGCGGAAACAGGGGCGGCAGCCGAGCCATACCCAGGGCGAGGACGCCTGAGCGCCCCCCTGTCCGGCACCCCACACACACAACTTCACAATGCGGTAGGCAAGAGGGCTCATTCCAGTGGTGCAGCCGCGGATGTGTCCATAGGCTGACAACAGTGATCAGGAACCCCCGCATGAACGTCCCCCTCAGCCCCGCTCCCCAGGGCGACCTCGCCACGCTGGCCCTGGGCCCCCTCACCAACCCCGCAGATTCAGGAGCGGGATCCTGCGATCCGGTGGAGGCCTATTTCGAGTGCATCACCACCTGCTCCCTGGAGGATGGCGAGTGCGTGACCCAGTGCGTGGAGCTCCTGCGCGAAAACGGCTGAGGCGCTGGAGGGGTGCGCCATGACCGGAGACCCTGACGGAATTCGCTGACCAACGGCTTACCCCTGTTGCAACGGATACGCGGGCTACTGAAACAGTTTGTAGCTTTGAGGGGTCTGAAACGTCCCCCGCACCGGTCCCTATGTCGGAACCCCTCGCCCTCAGTCTCGGTCAGCAGTTCGAACTGGAGCGCATGAGCCGGGCCATTGACTCCACCTTCGATCCCCACGCTCTCCAGGGTCTCGCCAAGCAACTGCTCCAGGCCTGGCACAGCCAGAAGGCGGCCACCCAGTGGGTGATGCGCCAACAGCTCGGCAACCCCCATCCCTTCTCGGCAGGCGCCGACATCCCCACCGCCCTGCTCGATTCCCTCCACCCGGAGCCGGGCACCCACACCCCCGGCGGCCAGTCCCCCGACGTCCTCTGACCCTCCCCCCCGGGGTTTGTCCCCCGCCTGAATCAGCGGGAGCGCCGCATTTCCTGCGGCACCAGGTCGATCATCAAGGGAACGCCATCCCGGCGCACCGAGAGCGTCAACACCCGACCCACCCCCGTGGCCTCCACGGTGGACACCACTTGGGCAGGGCTTTGCACCGGCTTTCCCCCTGCCGCCACGATCACATCCCCCACCCGCAGGCCCGCACCGGCCGCCGGCCCCCCGGGCTGAACCGCCATCACCCGCACCCCTGACCCACTGGCCTGA
>JBIIND010000106.1:0-5865 GCA_044337665.1 Cyanobium sp. | reverse complement strand
CGACCACTACCTGGGCAAGGAGACGGTGCAGAACATCCTGGTGCTGCGCTTCGCCAACACCATCTTCGAGCCGATCTGGAACCGCAATTACATCGCCAACGTCCAGATCACCGCCGCCGAGACGGTGGGGGTGGAGGAGCGGGCCGGCTACTACGAGAGCTCCGGCGCCCTGCGCGACATGGTGCAGAACCACCTCACCCAGATCCTGGCCCTGACGGCGATGGAACCCCCGGGGCGCTTTGATCCCGAGGCGATCCGCAACGAGAAGGCGAAGGTGCTGCAATCCGCCCACCTGGCGGATGAGGACGAGCCCTGGAAATGCTGCGTGCGGGGCCAGTACGGCGCCGGTGGCACGGCCGCGCACCCGCTCTCGGGCTACCGCCAGGAGCCTGGGGTGAATGCCAACAGCACCACGGAGACCTACGTGGCGATGAAGCTGTTCATCAACAACTGGCGTTGGCAGGGGGTGCCCTTCTACCTGCGCACCGGCAAGCGTCTGCCGAAGCGGATCAGCGAGGTGGTGCTCACCTTCCGGGAGGCGCCCGTGCATCTGTTCGATGCGGCCGGCGGTTCCCCCACCCCCAACCAGCTGATCCTGCGCATCCAGCCGGATGAGGGAGCCGAGATCCGCTTCGAGGTGAAGGCACCGGGTTCGGGCATGCGCAGCCGCCCGGTGGACATGGGCTTCTCCTACGACGATTCCTTCGGGGAACCCTCCGATGAGGGCTATGTGCGGCTGCTGGCGGACGCCATGCTGGGGGATCCCACCCTCTTCACCCGCAGCGATGAGGTGGAGGCGGCCTGGCGCCTCTATACACCGCTGCTGGAGCTCATTGAGGAGTCCCCCTGGCAGCTGCCGGTCCATCCCTACGAAGCCCGCACCTGGGGGCCGGCCGCCGCCGACAACCTACTGGCCGAGGAAAACCTGTTCTGGCGGCGGCCCTGATCCGCCCTCCCCGCTCCCCGCCTCCCTCCCCCTCGCGTATCCGCCATGGCTGCCCAACTCACCCTTCAGGCCCCCCTGGAGATCTCCCCCACCGAGGTGTCTCCCTACCTTGAGCAGCTCTGGAAGGAGGGGCTGGTGAATTCCACCGGCGCCGCCACCTTCACCCTGTTGGTGTGGGAGCCCTCCTGGCTGGAGCAGCAGCTGGTGCGCATCGGCCGGGTGGACGGCCCGATCCGGGGTCTGGACCGCGACGACGTGATCGAGGCGGCCCGGATTCTGACCACCGAATGCGGCCTGCCCCCCAGCACGGCCCCCATGGACTCCCGCCTGGTGTGGAAGCTTGGGGAGATCCCCGGCAGCCACAAGGCCGACGACCAGCGCGGTCAGTTCGTGGAGAGCGCCATCAGCGGCCACATGCCCCGCAGGCTGATCACCCTGGCCCCAACCCTGGCGGGCGACCTGCCCCTCGAGACCATGGTGGCCGCCTACTGCCCCCTGCCGGAGGAGGGTGGCGCCGGGGCGGCCTGCGGCGATGCCATCGTCCTGCGGGGAGGGCTGGGTGCCCTGAGCCAGGCGGATGAGCTGGTGCGGTCCCTGGTGAGCGACGACCTGCCCTGCTGGGTGTGGTGGAACAGCAGCCTGGACGAACCGGCTGAGATTCTCGAGGCGATCGCGCCCCCTCCCCGCCGCCTGGTGGTGGACTCCTCCCTCGGGCAGCCCAGCCGCTGCCTCGACGTCCTGGTGGCGCGCATCGGCACCGGTCAGGCGGTGAACGACCTCAACTGGTTGCGGTTGCGCAGCTGGCGGGAATCCCTGGCCATGGTCTTCGATCCCCCCTCCCGCCGGGACGCGCTCCAGCATGTGGTGCAGCTGGACATCGACGTGGAGGGGGATCACCCGGTGAAGGGCCTGCTGCTGGCGGCCTGGATCGCCGATCGACTGGGCTGGCACCTGCTGGGCAGCTCCTGGACCCCCGCCGATGGCCCCGGCCAGGGCATCTCCGCCGAGTTTCAGCGCACCGATGGCATCAGCGTTCGCTTTCGCCTGATGCCCGTGCCGATCGGGGCCCCCAAGGCCCACCCCGGGGCGATCGTGGGCCTGCGGTTGATCTGTCAGCCCGAACAGCGCCCGCCCCTGTGTGTGATTCTCTGCTCGGAGTCCGGGGGCTGCATGCGGCTGGAATCGGGGGGCATGGCGGCCATGGAACTGGTGGAGGAGGTGGTGCCCCTGCCGGAGGAACGGGAGGAGCAGGAGGTGGCGCGGCTGCTCAGCGGCGGCCATGACTCCACCAACCCCCTGCTGGAGTCGGCCGCTCCCCTGGCCGCCGTTCTCCTGCCCCGCTGAGGCTCCCCGCCCTTGAGCTGCCTGATCGCCGCCCCCTGCAGCGGCAGCGGCAAAACCCTGCTCAGCCTCTGCCTGGCCGCCCTGGCCCGGCGCCGTGGCCAGAGCGTGCAGCTGTTCAAGGTGGGGCCCGACTACCTCGATCCCCAGCTGCTCGCAGCGGTGGCCGGAGGCCCCTGCCGCAATCTCGATCCGCTCCTCTGCGGGGAGGACTGGGTGCGGCGCAGCTTCCACGGCTACGGCAGCCGGGCGCAGCGGGTGCTGGTGGAGGGGGTGATGGGCCTGTTCGATGGGCGCGGCCCCAGCAGTGAAGGCAGCAGCGCCGCGGTGGCGGCCCTGCTCGACCTGCCGGTGGTGCTGGTGGTGGAGGCCTCGCGGCAGGCGGGCTCGCTGGCGGCGCTGGTGCGAGGCTTCCGCGACCATGGCCCCCCCAGGATTCGCCTGGCCGGGGTGGTGCTCAACCGGGTGGCGACGGAGCGGCATCGGGCCTTGCTGGGCGAGGCCCTCGCCGCGGTTGAGGTGCCCCTGCTCGGCGCCCTGCCCCCCCACCCCGCCCTGGAACTGCCGTCGCGGCACCTCGGTCTCCACCCCCCCCACGAACTGGACGACCTGGCGGAGCGGCAGGGGATCTGGGCGGAGCTGGCGGAACGCCACCTCGACCTCACGCGGCTCTGGCCCCTGCTGGTTCCCCCGGCCCCGCCGGCGGATGGCCTCGACCCGATCGACTGGCGCCTGGCCGGGGCTGGGCCGGGCGGAGGCGAGCGGGACAGGGGGTGTGGGAGCGCCGCGCCCAGGCCAGTGGCCGTGGCCCGGGATGCGGCGTTCCATTTTCTCTACCCCGAGGCCCAGGAGATGCTCGGCGCCCTGGGCCTGGAGCCCCGGCCCTGGAGTCCCCTCGCCGATGAGCCCCTGCCCTCCGGCTGCCGGGCGGTGCTGCTTCCCGGCGGCTACCCCGAACTCCATGCCGCAACCCTCGCGGCGAGCCAGCGCAGCCTGGGGGCACTGCGGCAGGCGGCGGCCGACGGCCTGCCGATCGTGGCGGAATGCGGCGGCCTGTTGTTGCTCGGCGAGAGCCTGGCGGACAGTGAGGGGATCTGGCACCGCATGGCCGGTGTGTTGCCGTTCACCGCCCGGCGTGGAGCGCTCAGCCTGGGCTACCGCGAGGCGGTGGCCAGCCAGGACGGCCTGCTGGTGCGACGGGGTGAGCGGCTGACGGGCCACGAATTTCACCGCTGGCAGATCGAAGCGCACCCCGGCGCGGCGGGCCGGGTGGCTGCGCGGGCGGGTCTGTGGCAGGTTGAAGGGTGGGGATGCCCAAGGAGGAGCGAGGGATGGACCGCAGCGAACGTTCACGCGAGCTGGCTTCACCTCCATTGGGCTGGCTGGCCGGCGATACCTTCCCGTCTGGCCGCGTCGAGCGGGCTCGCCGGGCCGCCGCCGCCCAGCGCCGCTTCCTCCCCCCGCCGGAGTCCAGCCGCCCCCCTGCCGCCCACCAGCGCTGGCGCCTGATGGTGGAGGGGGAAGTGCAGGGTGTGGGATACCGGGCGGCCACCCAGCGTCGCGCCAGCGAACTCGCCCTCAGCGGCTGGGTGCGCAATCGCCCCGATGGCAGCGTCGAACTGGAGGCGGAGGGGGGCCTGCTGGCGTTGCACGACCTGCGCCTCTGGTGCGAGAAGGGTCCTCCCCAGGCCCGGGTGCGGCGGGTGATCAGCAGTGAGGTGCCCCCCACCGGCTCCGACTGGTTCGAGATCCTGCACTAGAGCCTGCGGAATGGTGTCGAGGGTTCTGTGGAGCGAGCTGGTGGGCCTGGGGCTGGCGGTGGCCTTCAGCCCGGTCCACATCGCCCTGGTGTTGCTGCTGCTGCTCGGTCCTCAGCCGCTGCGGCGGGGGGGCTGCTTCGTTCTGGCCTGGTTGGCGGCCTCGGCCCTGATGCTGCTGGTCCTGCTTGGGGTAGGCCATGGGCTGGTGCTGTCGATGGAGAGGGGGAGCGCGCTGCGCACCGGCCTGGATCTGCTGGCGGGGGGTGGGCTGTTGGCCCTGGGGCTGCGGGAGCTGTTGGTGGCGCGTGCGGTGGGGGATGAACCGCCAGCCTGGAGCCGCAAGCTCGATCGCTTTGTGGCCATGCCGCTGGCACCGCTGCTGGGGTTGAGCACGCTGCTGCAGCTGTGCAGCCCCGACGACCTGTTTCTCTATGCCAAGGCGAGTGGCGGTCTACTGGCTGCTGGGCTTGGGCGGGGCCGGGAACTGGTCGTCGGGGGCGTGTTCTGCCTGACCACGGGGGTGTTTGTGCTGTTGCCCGTGGTGGCCTTGCTGCTGCTGGGTCGGGAGCGGGTGGTGCCGGCCCTGCAGGCGAGCCGCGACTGGC
The DNA here is from genome assembly GCA_044337665.1 of Cyanobium sp. Taxonomy (GTDB): domain Bacteria; phylum Cyanobacteriota; class Cyanobacteriia; order PCC-6307; family Cyanobiaceae; genus Cyanobium. The sequence continues at coordinate 1,213 of JBIIND010000106.1, read as the reverse complement.
TGCTGGCCCGGGGCGATCTGCTGGTCGCCCTGGTGAGCCTTTCCCTGGCCTTCTACCTGGGATCGCAGGGCTTCGAGGGGCTGCAGCTCAGTTGAGGGCGTTCTGGAACCAGGCGAGCAGGGTGTGGTGCAGCTTCTGAATCGACTCCATTTCCGCCAGATCCCGGCGGATCACCAGGCCCAGCCGCGCCTCGTGCTGCAGGGGGAGGGAGAGGGCTTGCCAATCAAGCCGCTGGAGCAGGTCGAGGGGGGTGCCTGGACGAATGGTTCGGCGGTCGTTGAGGGGATCGTCCCACTTGCTGGTGTCGTGGCGGTCCACGGTGAGCAGCTGGTTGGCCAGGCCGAGGTGCTGCAACAGGGCCTGTCGGCGGGGTTGGCAGTGGTCGGGGAGGGCCAGACAGGGGCAGGAGCGCAAGGCGGAACTGCTGAGGCCATCGGGTCCTGCCGATGTCACCAGGGGGTGGTCGCGATGGGCGAGCAGCTGCAGGGGCATGGAGGCGATCTCCAGCACCTGCCAGCTGCCGTCGCCGTCGCCGCTTAATTCTTCGCAGAAGCTGCACAGCCAGGCGTCGGTGACGCGCTGCTCCAGCAATTCCAGGGGACGGCGGCTCGCGAAGTGGCGTTGGCCTCCGCTGATCCAGGTGGGATCGGGAAGCTCCGCCAGCGGTTCGGCGAGATCCGGGGCCATGTCCAGTCGCAGGGGCCCGTAGCCGGCGAAGCGGTAGCGCTGGTGGAGGTAGCGCTCCGCCCCAAGCAGTTCGCTATCGCCGTAAAGAGCCCAGACGCCGGAGCGCTTTCTCAGCAGCAGGCCCAGACTCACCGCACAGGCTTCGGCCTTGCGACTCACCGTGCTGGGATCGCACTGCATGCGGTAGGCAACATCGCGGCCCGAGCCCAGCCAACAGAGATGGTCGAGGGCAATCAACCCATCAGGACTGGGGAGAGAAACCTGCCCAATGGGGGCAGACTCGCCCGATGCGGTGCGCGACAAGCCTGAGGATTTTCTCCCCGGGGCCATAGCGAAATTGTGAATTCGCTGAGCTTAAGGGGGTAAGGGGCGTTTCGGGGGCCGGGCGAACCTTAACAACCTATGAACGGCGCGGAAACGGAATAGATGCCGGTGGATCGATGCGGATATTGCATAAATGAACGCGGGTCCCTTGGCTCGGGGCCCGTGGGCGTCGAGCCATGCTGGTCAGGGGAGGGGGGATTCG
>JBIIND010000105.1:0-5869 GCA_044337665.1 Cyanobium sp. | reverse complement strand
CCTCGAGCCGGATCTGGGGCAGCCCGCTGGCCGCCAGCCGGCGCTTGCTTTCCGCCACGCCGACAAACCCCACCGGCATGCCGATCACCAGGGCCGGCGGCGGGTCGCCCTGGGCGCAGCGATCGAGCAGGCACTCCAGGGCCGTGGGGGCGCTGCCCACCAGCACCACAGCACCGGGGTGGGCCGTCAGCGCGGCGGCCATGCCCGCCGCCGTGCGCGTGGAGCCGGGGGGGGCCACGCTGGGCGCCCAGGCCAGGACGCTGTGCACGGGGTTGGCGAAGGTGCGCCGGGCCATCGGCGCAACGGCGGCGGCGGCCATGGCGGTGTCCGTGAGGATCACACCGCCGGCGGCCACGGCCCGCAGGCCGGCGGCGCAGGCCCCGGCGGAGAAGCGCAGGGCCGGCGCGATGCCGGGATCCCCGCAGCTGTGCACCAGGCGCTCGAGCACGTCCCGCTCCGCCTCCGGCAGACCCGTCTCCCCGAGCAGGGCACGGATGCGCCGCAGGCTCTCCAGGAAGATCGGATGATCGCTGAAGGCCCCAGGGGCGGCGGCGGAATCCACCCGGACGTGCGCACGGCCCTGCGAGGCTAGGCGGCGCCCCGCGCTGCCCCCGGCCCGATGCCGATTCACCTGTTCTGGGGCGACGACGAGGCGGCCCGCAACCGGGCGGTGGAGGCCCTGGTGGCGGAACGGGTGGATCCGGTCTGGGCGTCCCTGAACCTCAGCCGCCTGGATGGCAACGACCTGGCCCAGGCAGCCCAGGCCCTGGAGGAGGCCCGCACTCCACCCTTCGCCGGCGGGGGGCGGCTGGTGGTGGTGCAGCGCAGCCCCTTCTGCGCCACCTGTCCAGCCGAACTCGCCGCCCGGCTGGAGGACACCCTGACGCTGATCCCGGAGAGCTGCCACCTGGTGCTGGTGAGCCCGGGCAAACCGGACGCCCGCCTGCGCACCACCAAGGCCCTGCGCAAGCTGGCGGAGGAGCGAAGTTTTGAACTGCCCGCCGTCTGGGACGGCGCCGGCCAGCTGGAACTGGTGGCCGCCACCGCCCGGGAGCTGGGCCTGCGGGTGGAGCCGGCCGCGGCGGAGGCCCTGGCGGAAGCGATCGGCAGCGACAGCGCCCGGCTGGCCAGCGAACTGGAGAAGTTGGCGCTGCATGCCGGCGCAGGGCCGATCACGGCGGCGGCGGTGGAGGCCCTGGTCGGGGGCCGTGCCACCAGCAGCCTGGCGGTGGGGGATGCGCTGCTGGCGGGCCGGGTGGCCGAGGCCATCGCCCGGGTGGATGCCCTCCTGGCCGCCAATGAGCCGGCCCTGCGCATCGTCGCCGCGCTCAGCGGCCAGATCCGCGGCTGGCTCTGGGTCAGCCTGCTGGAGCGGAGTGGCGAGCAGGACGTGGCCGTGATCGCCAAAGCGGCCGGCATCGGCAACCCGCGGCGGGTGTATGTGCTGCGCAAGCAGATCCGCGGCCGCGGCTCAGACCAGTTGCTGGGACTGCTGCGGCGCGCCCTGGAGGTGGAGGCGGCCCTGAAGCGCGGCAGCGACCCCGGCGCCGCCTTTCGCGACGGATTCCTGCCCGGTGCGGAGGTGGGCTGAATCGGCCCACCCCCAGGCCTCGGGTCGAGCTTGATAATCGGGATCGTGCCGCACGACACCGGGGATGACCCTGCTGGTTCAGAAATACGGGGGCACGTCCGTCGCCGATGTCAGTCGCATCCAGTCGGTCGCGCGCCGGATCGCCACCTGCCGCGAGCAGGGGCACGATCTGGTGATCGTGGTCTCGGCGATGGGCCACACCACGGACGAACTCACCAAGCTGGCGCGGGCGATCACCGCCACCCCGCCCCGGCGCGAGATGGACATGCTCCTGGCCACGGGGGAGCAGGTCTCAATCGCGCTGCTGTCGATGGCCCTGCATGCCCTCGGGGTGCCGGCGGTCTCCATGACCGGCACCCAGGCGGGGATCGTCACCGAATCGGCCCACGGTCGGGCCCGCATCCTGGAGGTGCGGACCGAACGGGTGCAGCGGCTGCTGGAGGAGGGCCACGTGGTGGTGGTGGCCGGCTTTCAGGGCACCAGCAGCGGCTCCGCCGGCACACCGGAGATCACGACCCTCGGTCGCGGCGGTTCCGACACCTCGGCGGTGGCCCTGGCGGCCGTCCTGGGCGCCGACGACTGCGAGATCTACACCGACGTGCCGGGCGTGCTCAGCACCGACCCGCGCAAGGTGCCCGATGCCCAGCTGATGGAGACGGTGAGCTGCGACGAGATGCTGGAGCTGGCGAGCCTGGGCGCCGACGTCCTGCACCCGCGGGCGGTGGAGATCGCCCGCAATTACGGCGTACCCCTGGTGGTCCGCTCCAGCTGGAGCGAGGAAGCGGGAACGCGGCTCACCAGCGGGAAACCGCGGCCGATCGGAAGCGAGGGGCTGGAGCTGGGGCGGCCCGTGGACGGTGCGGAGCTGGAGCTGCATCAGGCCGTGCTCGCCCTGGCCCATGTGCCCGACCGACCCGGCATCGCCGCACTCCTGTTTGAAGCCCTCGGCGCGGGCGGCCTGAATGTCGACCTGATCGTGCAGGCCACCCACGACGGGGGCAGCAACGACATCGCCTTCACCGTGGCCGAGGCCGACCTGGAGACCGCGCGGGGCATCTGCAGCGGGTTCCTGTCCTCGCTTGGGGCGGAGGGGGCCGTGCTCACCGCCGAGGCCGACATGGCCAAGATCAGCATCGGCGGAGCCGGCATCATGGGCCGTCCCGGCGTGGCCGCCCGGTTCTTCGACACCCTGGCCCGCCTGGGCATCAACCTGCGCCTGATCGCCACCAGCGAGGTGAAGGTGAGCTGCGTGGTGGAGGGCAGCCAGGGTGCCAAGGCCCTGCGGGCCGCCGCTGCGGCCTTCGAACTGGGGGAGGCGCAGCTGCGCCAGGATCCACTGCCCTGCCACCTCGACGCCCCGGCGGTGCGGGGGGTGGCCCTCGACCGGAAGCAGGCCCAGGTGGTGGTCCGGCGGGTTCCCGATCGACCCGGCGCCGCGGCCGCCGTCTGCCGGGCCCTGGCCGATGCCGGCATCAGTCTCGATGCCATCGTGCAGTCGGAGCGCACCCACAGCAACGGCGAAGAGCTGAGCCGCGACATGAGCTTCACCCTCAAACGGGAGGATTTCACGGCCGCTGAACAGGCCCTGCTGCCGGTCCTGCGCCAATGGGGCGAGGCCCGTCTCGAGGCCGGCCCACCGATCGCCCGGGTGAGTGCCGTCGGGGCCGGCATGGCCTGCACCGCCGGCACGGCGGCGCGGATGTTCCGCGCCCTGGCCGACGCGGGCATCAACATCGAATTGATCGCCACCAGTGAGATCCGCACCAGTTGCGTGGTGCGGGAAAGCGATGGCGTGCGGGCCCTGCAGGCGGTTCACGCCGCCTTCGGGCTGGGCGGTGCGGCGCAGCACCGGGTTGAAGGAAGCGAGGCGCCGGCTTAAGCGGCCAGCCTCTCCCCCCCGCTCACGCCTTGCCCACCAGTTTCTGCCGCAGGCCCTTGATGCGATCGCGCAGGTTGGCCGCCTCCTCGAATTCGAGGTTCTTCGCCGCCGCCTTCATGCGCTCCTCGAGCTGGGTGATCAGCTCGGGCAGGGCATCGAGGGGAACCATCTCCTGGGGGAGCGGCGCCGCCGGCGCCTCCGCCCCATCCTCCCCGATGCGCCGGGAGACCTCCAGGAAGGAGAGGATCGCGTTTCCGGCGCGCTTGCCCGCGGGGGTGGGCGTGATGCCGTGCTCCTCGTTGTAGGCGTGCTGGATGGCCCGGCGCCGTTCGGTCTCGCCGATCGCCCGCGCCATCGAATCGGTGAGGTTGTCGGCGTAGAGCAGGGCCACGCCCTCGATATGGCGCGCGGCCCGGCCGATGGTCTGAACCAGGGAGCGCTCGGCCCGCAGGAAACCCTCCTTGTCCGCGTCGAGGATCGCCACCAGCGACACCTCGGGCAGATCGAGGCCCTCCCGCAGCAGGTTCACCCCCACCAGCACGTCGTATTCGCCGTTGCGCAGGTCCTGGATCAGCTCGATCCGCTCGATCGAGTGGATCTCGGAGTGCAGCCACCGCACCCGCACGCCGTTCTCGGCCAGGTAGTCGGTGAGATCCTCGGCCATGCGCTTGGTGAGGGTGGTGACCAGCACCCGCTCCCCCTTCGCGGCCCGGAGGCGGATCTCGCCCAGCAGGTCATCCACCTGTCCCTCACTGGGCCGCACCTCCACGATCGGGTCGAGCACGCCGGTGGGGCGGATCACCTGCTCCACCACCTGGCCCTCGCTGCGGCTGATCTCCCAGGAACCGGGCGTGGCGCTCACAAAGATGGTCTGGTTGGCCTTTTCCCAGAACTCCTCGGCCTTGAGGGGCCGGTTGTCGGCGGCTGACGGCAGGCGGAATCCATGCTCGATCAGCACCTGCTTGCGGCTCTGGTCGCCGTTGTACATCGCCTGCAGCTGGGAGCAGGTGACGTGGCTTTCGTCCACCACCAGCAGCCAGTCGCGGGGAAAATAGTCGATCAGGCATTCCGGGGGCGTGCCGGCCTGGCGCCCGGCCAGGTGACGGGCATAGTTCTCGACGCCGTTGCAGTACCCCACCTGCTCCAGCATCTCCAGGTCGTAGGTGGTGCGCTGCTCCAGCCGCTGGGCCTCCAGAAGCCTTCCCTGGGCGTTGAGCTCATCGAGCCGCCCGCGCAGCTCCTGCCGAATGGCACGGATGGCGCCCTCGAGCCGCTCCTTCGGGGTGACGAAGTGCTTGGCGGGATAGATGCAGATGCTCTCCAGGCTCTGCAGGATCTCACCGGTGGTGGGGTCGACATAGCGGATCGCCTCCACCTCATCCCCGAACAGTTCGACCCGCACCAGCCGGTCCTCATAGGCCGGGCCGATCTCCAGCACGTCGCCGCGCACGCGAAAACGCCCGCGGGAGATCTCAATGTCGTTGCGGCTGTACTGGTTATTGACCAGACCGCGCAGGGAGGCGCGCAGATCCAGGCTGTCACCCACCTGGAAGCGCACCGCCGCCTTGAGGTATTCGGAGGGGATCCCCAGTCCGTAGATGCAACTGATCGAAGCCACCACGATCACATCCCGCCGCTCGAACAGGGAACGGGTGGCGGAATGGCGCAGCATGTCGATCTCCTCGTTGATCGACGCCGTCTTGGCGATATAGGTATCCGAGACCGGCACATAGGCCTCGGGCTGATAATAGTCGTAGTAAGAGATGAAATATTCCACTGCATTCTGCGGGAAGAATTCACGCAGTTCGTTGCAGAGCTGGGCCGCCAGGGTCTTGTTGTGGGCGAGCACCAGGGTGGGCCGCCCGGTGCGGGCAATGACGTTGGCGATCGAGAAGGTCTTGCCGGTGCCGGTGGCCCCCAGCAGGGTCTGGTAGCGCTCGCCCCCGTCGACGCCCTTCACCAGGGCCTCGATCGCGGAGGGCTGGTCGCCGCTGGGGGAGTAGGGGGCCTGGAGCTGGAAAAGCATCCCCCCATTCTGATGGGTCCCCGCAGCTGGCCGCGGGGGGAGGGTGGCACCGACGGGGGAGGCCCAGGCCTCAGGCGACTCCGCCCTGGATCAGACCCATCGCCCGGGTGAGGGGAATCTCAAGGCCGAGCAGCTGGAGCACGATGGTGCTGAGCACGCTGTACACGAGGGCCCCCAGCACTGCGCTGATCAGGCCGTTGCGCAGGCGGAAACCCTGGATCAGCCAGGCGGCGAGGCCGAACAGGATGATCGTGATCAGCCAGTTGAACAGGAAGGACACCGGGCTGATCAGGCCACCCAGGGAGGTGATCGCCCAGATCGGAGCCAGGATGAACTTCAGGGGCCAGATCAGCAGGGTGCCGAGCAGGCCGAT
>JBIIND010000104.1:0-5920 GCA_044337665.1 Cyanobium sp. | reverse complement strand
AAATGCTGAAACCCGGGACATCTGGCGGGCTTGGAATGCGGGGGAATTTACTTCGAACCTGGCGGCTGGTAACGCCGCATTGCTCGTTACTGCCTGGGAATCCAGGTCGCAACGGCAAAAAAGCGCACGATGTGGCGCTTAACGGGGTACCCTATGGGTGGACGACATAAGCACCGCCATGTTGAAGGTTTTTGTTCCAACCCTTTTTCTGCCTTTGTATTGAGCTGCAGCACATCGGCAAAAGCCATCCCTATCCAACAAAGAATACAAGGGCTCCATGGTGATTCCTGTCACCAAAGCCACTCTCAGGAATTTTGACATCCCCTGGCTTCCCTGCATCACGGATTTCGGCGGCCTGCCTGCCACCCTTTCAGAGTCTCCCGGCACCGAAGTTGAAGTGCGGCTCACCTGGTTGGCTGATGACCAGCTGGCCTTGATGAACAACAGCGAAGAGGTTGGCAAAGCCGGCGGCATGTACTCCCTGAACGTAATGCCTAAAAACCAACTGAAAACCAACGGTTATGCAGTGCCAAGGGATCTCCTGGTTTATGTCTCTTGTTTTGGGGCGTTACGTGCCGCCCCAATGGCGAGGCGCTAGCCATTGCCCAAATTCCTTTCAGCAATCGTAAGGCGCAACACCATCCTTCAGGGGCAATCTGTTACGTCCCCAAAACCCGCCCTTAGTTCTCCTCAAACGGCATGCAGACCTGAGACACCGACGCCCTCGCGGTGAAAAGTCACCGCAACCTTCTTCGCCAGCCCCTGCCCCCCGCATGCCTCAGCGGGCGCACCCCATCAATCCATCCAGCTCTCCAGCCAGCTATTCAAAGAGCTCTCCAGCCAGCACCCGCCGGTGCAGCTTCAGAAACGGCAGCGAAAGCAGCAGGGTCAGCAGCACGTACACCAGGATCGCCAGCTTCAGGCCCACCACCCCGGGGGCGTGGCTGCTGGCGAACAGCAGGGCCAGCCCAGGGTTGCGCGTGGAGGTGACCATCGCCACCGTGGTTCGCTCCCGCGGATCTGCGTCGGCAAGCAGCCAACCGATCGTCAGGGTCACCAGCACCAGTAGGGCGATGCAGGCCAGGCCCGCCAGATTGCCCGCCAGAAAGCCGCCCAGCCGCTGGCGGTAGACGAACAGAATCACTACCGCCAGCACCAGCAACAGGCCATTGGCGAGCTGATCGAGGGGGCGCTCCAGGCGATCGGCCAGCCGCGGCAGGCCCCGGCGCACCAGAATCCCGAGCAGCAGCGGCAACCCCTGCATCAGGGTCACCTGGCCCGCCACGTCCAGCGGTTGGATGTTCCAGCCGCTGAGCTGAAACACCGCCCGGAACAGATTCGCCAGCAGCGGGATTGACACGATCGCCACGGCGGCGGCCAGCAGCTGGAGCAGGGCCGCCAGCTCCCGGTCGCCCCCCTGTCGGTCGGCCTTGCGCAGGGTGAGCGGTGCGCTGGGGCTGATCGCCATCAGGGCGATCGCCAGCTTGACCGGCAACGACAGGAGCGGATTCAGCGGACTTTTGAGCAGCACCAGCGCCGCCAGGGGCACGAGCAGGCAGGTGCCGATCAGCACCCGGGCGACCAGGGCCGGCCGCTGGCGCAGCAGCACCAGCGCCTCCCCCCGCAGCCCCAGCCCCAGGGCGAACATCAGGGTGAACAGGGTGGCGGGGATCAGGGTCTGCATCGCAGCGGCAGGTGGGGAAGACGGTCAGCGGGGCACGATCAGCAGCACCAGGGCCATCAGGCCGATCAGGCCGAGCAGCACGGCGGTGGCCAGGGCGATCGACGGTTCCTCGCGGTAGGTGTACTCCTCCCGCCGCAGGCGCCGCAGCACCCGCCGGTGCTGCCAGATCGCCCCGCCCATCGCCAGGATGCCGGTGAGCACGAAGGCCACAGACACCAGCACCACGCCCAGATGGGCGGGCCGGTGCACGCCGCCGCGGCTGTTGATCGCGGCGATGATCTTGTCGAGGCCGAAGCCGAAGCTGATCAGCGACAGGCAGGTGCGGATCCAGGCCATCAAGGTGCGCTCCGCCGCGGCCCGGTTGCGCTCCTTGGCCAGCTCGTTGGTGACGTTGACGCTCATCGCTGCGGCTCGCGGGGCAAGGGGGCGGCGGCTTCCCGCTCGATCCGCTGCTCGGCCTCGATCTCCCGCGCCAGGAAGAGGTTGAGGAAGGTGCGGATCACGGCCACCACCCCCAGCTTGATCAGGTTTTCCTGGGAGGGGGCGGTGGTGGTGGAGACGATGTCGGCCGCCAGTTGAAATTCCAGGGCCAGGGCCAGCCAGCTGGCGAAGGTCAGCCGGGCGCGGTTGGAGGGTCGCTCCGGTAGGCGTGCGCCCCGGCGGGGGAGGAACTGGCCCGCGGTGGCCAGCAGGCCATAAAGCACCGTGAGCACCGAGAGGCTCTCCAGCAGCAGGCGCGTGGCCGTGGCCAGGGGCGTGAGCACCGTCTCCACGAGGCGGACCGCATCGCTCATCGCCGGTTGCCGCCAACGGGAGGAAGGGAGCCGGCGCGGGCCCGCCACTGCTGGCTCAGCCAGCCCGGCACCACCACCGCGGTGACGGTGATCGTCAGGGTGGTGCTGAGGCGGCTGGAGAAGGAGCGGGCCCCCTCCAGCCCCTGGTGCAGAAAGGTGAGGGTGACCAGCAGGGCGAACAGGCCGGTGGTGAGGGCGCTGGCGGAGCGCAGCAGGTCGCGGGGATGGCGGCGATCGGCGCGCTGGGCGTCGCGGCCGAGACAGAACCCCGCCACGGATCCTGCCAGCGCCAGCATCGCCACCGTGAGCAGGCGCACCGTCAGGTGGGCGGCCGGCGCGATCTCGTGGGCCTTCTCCGCCAGGGTCTGGGCGGTGCCAAGCACCCCGCCGACAGCGGCGCCGACCAGCAGCCAGAAGCGCTGGAGGGAGAGGTGCAGACCGCCCGCGAGGGAGGCACCGCCGGCCAGCAGCAGCGAGGTCAGCACCGCGGCGTATACCGGGGGCAGGGAGGTGGTGGCGAGCCAGCCGGTGGAGACCCCCAGGCCGATGGCGGCCAGGCGCAGCAGCGGTCGACGGCGCGGCGGGGTGGCGGGGGTGGCGGGATCGGCAAGCGCGGTCATGCCGGCACCGTAGGCAGCGTCCCCCTCCCCCGCCAGCGGCCGGGGCGGGGCTGGCCCTTTCCGAGCGATCCCGAAGAACCGCGGGCACTCCCGTGGGCGAAGGCGAAGTCGGAGGCTACGGTCGAGGGGAAGCCGCGTGTGTTCCAGGCACCCTGCGCCATGGCCGTGGTCAATCGATGCGCCCTCTCGGTGGCGCCCCGTCGTCCGATGCTCGACTGGAGCCGCCCCTTCCTGACCCGGGAGGACATGGAGGGGCTGGGGGACGAACAGAGCCTCTACCTGCTCCCCACCTGGGATGACGAGCGGGAGTTGCGGGAGCGGCTGGAGGAGCGCTGGCCGGCGATCTTCGAAGCGGAGCTCGATCTCTGGTGCCGCGACCGCGAGCTGTGGCCCAACCCGCGCGATTTCGGGATGTTCCAGGAGTGGTTCGAGCTGCGCTTCTTCCCCCTGGTGGAGGACCTGGGCGGCGAACCGATTCGCAGCCTTGAGCTGGAGAAGGGATTCGAGTCGGCGGTGCGCGAGGCCCTCGGCTGACGATGCACTTCCAGATCCGCCATCGGCTGCTCTACCGCTACGAGCGGCCGGTGTTCCTGGAGCCGATGGTGCTGCGCCTCACCCCCCGGCAGGACGCCAGCCAGAGGCTGGTGCGGCGCCAGCTGAGGCTGCAGGCGCCGCCGGCGGGGCTGAGCCAGGTGCTCGAAGCCGATGGCAACGTCGTCGAGGTGGCCTGGTTCGACCACAGCCGCGATGCCCTCACGATCGACCTGGAGGTGGTGGTGGAGACCCTGCGCACCAACCCCTTCGACTGGATCATCACCCGGCCCGGGGCCCATACCCTCCCCATGCGCTATCTGCCGGAGGAGAGCCGCTCCCTCGCCCCCTGCCTGGGGGGCGAGATTCCAGGGGAGGTTCGGGCGTGGGCCGCCATCCTGGCGGCGGAGGTGGAGGGATCGAGCACCGCCTTCCTGATGCACCTGGCCGACCGGATCCACCAAAGCTTCCACCACATCGGTCGCCTCGACGGCGCACCGATGGGGGCGGCGGAGACCCTGGCCAGCCGCACCGGCGCCTGCCGCGACACCGCGATGCTCTACGTGGCCGCCTGCCGCAGCCAGGGGCTGGCGGCCCGCTTCGTCAGCGGCTATTCGATGCACCACCCGGAGGAGGTGACCGAACACGAGCTGCATGCCTGGGCGGAGGTGTACCTGCCCGGTGGCGGCTGGCGGCCCTATGACCCCAGCCTGGGGCTGGCGGTGGCCGATGGCCACGTCACCCTGGCGGCAGCCCCCGACCACACCCTGGCGGCGCCGGTGAGCGGCAGTTACCGGGGAACCGGCGTGGGCTCGCAGATGGACTACGTCGTGAGCGTTCAGGCGGCGGAGAGCCTGCTGGAACTGGCGGCAACGGACAGCGAGGTCCCCAACTGACCCTCCCCCCCTGACGCTCTCCGCCCCGCCGCGATGGCCTCCCCCAGCCTGCTCACCACCCTGCTGATCCTGCTCGCCGGACTGGTGGTGGCCCGGCTGAGCTCAGGACCGCTGGCCCGCTGGGCGGTGCCCGCGATCGTGCTGGAGATGGGGATCGGTTTTGTCCTGGGCAACACCCTGGTTCCGTTCAACACCGTGGCCCCCCTGAGCGGACTGATGGAGCTGGGGGTGCTGACGCTGTTCTTTCAGGTGGGCCTGGAGGTGCGCGGCGATCTGCTCACCACCCGTCCGGCGACGGTGCTGCGCACGGTGGCCTTCAGCTTCCTCGCCCCCTTGTTGGCCTACTGGCCCCTTCGCACCTGGTTCGGTCTCGAGATCGCCCCCACCCTGCTCTGCCTGGCGGTGCTGAGCGCGACCGGCACCGGCGTCACCCTGCGGGTTCTGAGCCAGCGGCAGGCGTTGCGCAGCCCCACCGGACGGCTGCTGGTGGGGGTGTCGGTGCTGGACGACCTGCCCGCGATCGGCCTGCTCACGCTCGCCACCGCCCTGGGGGGCAAGCGGCTCGGGGCGGGGGGCTTCGGCGGGGCGGGACTGCTGCTGGCCCTGGCGGGGGCGGCCCTCTCCTTCGTCGCGGTGGAGCGCTGGGCCCGCAGCGGGCGGCGAGCCCCCCAGGACCCCCTGGCCATCCTGACGCTGCTGATCGGCAGCGCCTGGCTCGGGGAGGCCAGCGGGCTCACCAGCCTGCTCGGGGCGCTCTGGGGCGGGGTGCTGCTGGCCAAGCTGCGGCCGGTGGACGCCGAGGTTTCGCGGGTGCTCTCGCTGCTCTCGGAGGTGTTCTTGCCGCTGTACTTCCTCTCGGTGGGCCTGCGCCTGTCCGCCGCGACCATGCTGGAGCCCAGGGCCTGGCGGATGGCGGCCGTGCTGATCGTCCTGGCGGTGCTCAGCAAACTCGCCTGCGCCCTGGCGATCCGTGCCGGTGATCAGGCCGCGGGCATCGATCGCTGGCTGGTGGTCTTCGGCCTCATGCCCCGCGGGCTGCCCGGCCTGGTGTTCGCCACCACGGCCCTGACGGCCAGGCTGATCGACCCGGTGCAGTTCGCCGCCCTCGTGCTGATGGTGACCTTCACCACGTTGGTGGGGCTGTGGCTGCTGGATCGGCGGCTGGCGCGCACCGCCCTGGCCGCCGAGGGGCCGGGTTGACCCTTTCGGGCGGCTCCGACCCTGGCGGCAAGCTCGGGTTTCCCTTAACTTCCGGCAAATTCCCCCCAGAACTGCGATGGACGGCACCCTGCGGCAGCGTGCCCGCCGCACCGTCCCCGTGGCCCTGCTGGCCCTTGGGCTGGGCGTGGTTCCAGCCGGGGGCGCCCGCGCTGAGGCGCCTCCGGCTGGTGCACC
>JBIIND010000103.1:0-5962 GCA_044337665.1 Cyanobium sp. | reverse complement strand
CATGACGACCCGCCTGGCCAGCGTGCTCGCCGGCCTTTTGGAGCCCCGAACCGTCGCGACCGCCGCGGGGACGGCCCGCTCCGCCAAGGCCCCTTCTGCCCGCCGGCCCCCTCCGCCATCCCGGGAGGAGGCGGCGCCACGCCCCGGCGGCCTGTGGGGCCTGGCGGCGCTGACCGCCGCGGTCGCCCTCGGGAGCGGCCTGGTGTTCGGCCTGGTGCGCAGCAACCGGCTGTGCACGCCCCTCGGCCTGTGCCTGCCGAGCGAGGCAGACGCGGCGGCGGCCGCCTCGATCGAGACCGGACTGAACCGAGCCGAGCGCGCCGCCGCGAGGGTGGCAGGCGCCTCAGACCTCGAGGACTTCGCCGCCGGACTCGAGCAGCTGGATTCCAGCCTGCTGAACCTGGTGTCCCGTCGGCTCAATCCACGGCAGGACAAACAGCGTCAGCGCCTCCAGGAGAGGGCGGACGCGGCCCATCGGCGCCTGCGGGAGGAGCAGCGCGCCCAGCGCAGCCTGGAGGAAGCCGAGGCTCTGATCGGCGGACTCGAGCGCAGCAGCGCCGTGGGCCCGGAGCGCCTCGATGCCCTGGCCGAAGTGCGCGCCCGCCTCGACGCGGTTGCGGGCGACAGCTTCGCCCGTTCCGCGGTCGGGGCCCTGGAACTCCGGCTGGGGGCGATCCGCGAAAGGCCGCCCGCCCCGGAGAACGCCCCCCCGAACCCGGAGCCGCCCGCCGCACCGGCCGCTCCATCGGCGCGGCGTCCCGAGGGCGGCCCCACGCTGCCCGCACCGCCGCCACCGCTCCTGCCCCCGCCGCCACTGCCCCCACCGCCACTGCCCGCGCCGACGCTGCCCGCGCCGGTTGCCGCGCCGCCGGTGCCACCGCCGCCCCCCTGAGCTGCTCTTCTGGTTCAGTCAGCGACCCTGCCGCTCGCCAGCAGTTCCTCCGCGAGCCGCGGGAGCAGCTGGGCGTCCCTCGAACAGGCGGGCCCCTCCCCCAGCACCACCAGCAGCATCGGCCGGTGGCCTTCGGCCTCCACATAGGCGGCGTCATGGCGAGCCTGGCCCATCCAGCCCGCCTTGCTCCAGAGCCGTGCCCCCTCCGGCAGCCGCTCCCCCAGGAACCCATCCACCTGGTTGTCCGGGTCGCCCGCCCGGCTGGCGGCCGCCAGGGGTCGCGCCAGCAGGTCCCGCATGCGGGCGCAGGCCGGAGGGGAGACGATCGCGCCGCCGATCACGGCATGGAGCAGGCGGGCCGTGGCATCGCTGCTCAGCAGATTGCGGTTCTCCCGGTCGGGGCCGTAGTAGAGCGCCTCCCGGCCGTAGGGCCCTTCCGCCCACGTCTTCTGGCAGGCATTGCAGCCCTGCAGCTCCGGCCAGTGGAGGCTCTCCAGCCAGCGGTTCACGAGCTGTCGTTGCCGCTCCCAGACCTCCCGCCGCGAGGGCGGCAGGGCCGGGCCGCTCACGGTGCCGCTCAGCAGGTCCACCACCAGGGAGGTGGCGTCGTTGCCGGAATGGCGGATCATGTCGGCGAGCGCCCGGCGCAGCTCCGGCCCATCCTCAAGCAGCCGGCGCTGCAGCCAGGCCTCCGCGGCGACGAGATAGACAAGCTTCACCACGCTGGCGGGATAGCGGAGCCGCCCTCCACCCCACGAGGTGCCCACCGGTCGCTGCTGCCAGAAGGCCTCGGGCCCCAGCCGCTCCGCCAGGCGCCGCGGGGATTCGGGGTACTGCAGCCAGGTGATCGAGAGGCGTTCGCCCAGGCCAGGGCGGCCCTCACCCTCCAGCCGCGCCAGCAGGGTGGCGAGGGTCTGGTCCATCGCCGGGTCCTGGCTGTAGAACGCCATCACCACCCTGCAAGCGATGGCGACATTAGGCACCGTTCCCGCTCCCGGCGCCCTGCTGCGACTGGAGGTCCCCCTCAACGGCTGGAGCCGGCCGCGGGGCGGGGGACTGGCTACCCAGGTCTGCGCGGGCCGGCACCTGCGGGTGGTGGAGATCGACCCGGGCGGCGGCAGCCGCCTGCGGGTGCGGCTGTGGGAGGACGGCTATCCCTGCTGGCTGGAGGGCGATGATCTGCGGAGCCATGGCAGGCCGTCACTGCCTGCCCCCCTGCCGCGCCTCGGCAGAGCCGTCATCGCGGCCCGGCTCCCCCGGGTGCTGGCCTTTGCGGAGGCGGCCGCCGGCCGCCCCAACACGTACCTTTGGGGCGGCAGCCTGGGCCCCGACTACGACTGCTCGGGCCTGGTGCAGACGGCCTTCGCCGCCGCCGGGATCTGGCTTCCCCGCGATGCCTATCTGCAGGAGCGGTTCTGCCAACCGGTGGCGGTGCTCCCAGGCCAGACGAGCCTGCTGGAGCGCGGCGATCTGATCTTCTTCGGCACGGCACAACGCTGCACCCATGTGGGGCTGCATCTCGGCGAGGGCCGCTACCTGCACAGCTCGGGGCCCGCCCATGGCCGCAACGGCATCGGCACGGACGACCTGAATCCCCGCAACGACGATCCGGTGGCGACCCACTACCGGGTCGAACTGCGCGGCGCGGGGCGGGTGATGCACAGCCACGACGGAAGTCCGCTTCCCCCGTAAGGTCGGACGATTGCCTTCGGTGGCGGCCATGGCCGATTCCGATCCCCCCCTGAGCCCTTCCGGCGGCATGAGCACCACCAGGCCGGTCGATGCCCGTGGGGAGTCGGCACCCGAGCTTTCGATCGTGGTGCCCCTTTACAACGAGGAGGCCAGCGTGCCGCCCCTGGTGGAGCAGCTCCTGGGGACGCTGCGGAGCCTGGGGCGGTCCTTCGAACTGGTTCTGGTCGATGATGGGTCGAGGGACGGCACCGGTCCGGTGCTGCAGGACCTGTGCCGGCGCGTCCCCGAGCTGGTGGCGGTGCTGCTGCGGCGCAACTATGGCCAGAGCGCGGCAATGGCGGCGGGTTTCGATGCGAGCCGCGGCGCCGTGATCATCACCCTCGATGGCGACCTGCAGAACGATCCGGCCGACATCCCGATGCTGCTGGACCAACTGGAGCAGGGGAATCTTGATCTGGTGAGCGGCTGGCGCCACCAGCGGGAGGACAACACGATCAGCCGGCTGCTCCCCTCCCTGCTCGCGAACCGCCTGATCGCGGGCGTCACCGGCGTGCGACTGCATGATTACGGCTGCTCCTTGAAGGCCTACCGCCGCGAGGTGGTGGCCGACCTGAACCTCTACGGGGAACTGCACCGGTTCCTGCCGGCTCTGGCCTTCATCGAGGGGGCGCGCATCGGGGAGGTGAAGGTGAACCACCATCCCCGCCGCTACGGCAAGAGCAAATATGGAATCGACCGCACATTCCGGGTGCTCATGGACCTGCTGACCGTGTGGTTCATGAAGCGATTCCTCACCCGCCCGATGCACGTCTTCGGCTTTGCCGGCCTGCTCACCCTGGGGGCCGGGCTGCTGCTGCTGCTGCTGCTGATCGGCGAGAAGCTGCTGCTCGGCACCGATATCGGAGACAGACCGCTTCTGTTGATGGCCGTACTGGCCATTCTCAGCGGCGTTCAGCTGTTCGGCTTCGGCCTGTTGGCGGAGATGCAGATGCGCACCTACCACGAGAGCCAGGGACGGCCGATCTACCGCGTGCGCAGCACCCTGCGCGGGGCGGCGGGGGCGCTGGCCCTGCCCCGATAGGCCTGCAGGGCGAGGGCAGCCTCCCGCACCACCTCCGGATGCACATCCCGCAGCCCCTGGCGCAGCAGGGGCAGCACGGAAGGATCGCCCCAGCGGCGGGCGATCCGCACCGCCTCGAGCCGCTCGGACAAGTCACCCCGTCTGGCGGCCGCCAGACGGACCAGCAGCCGCCGTCCTTCACGACGGTTCCCCTTCGCGGGGAGGGGGGGCCAGGCTGGGGAGTGCGATGGACGGGGGGGCGGAACGGGAGCCGTGGGGACCGATGGGGGCTCCGGGACGGAAGCCAGCGGGGGGGATGGCCGCCGCACCAGCTGGGCCCGATTCAGGGCGGCGACGGCACTGGTGTCATCGGAACGCAGAAATGGCCGTGGGCGACGACGGGTCAGCACCCACAGGGCCACCAGAAGCGTGGCGGCGGCGAGGCCGAACAGGGAGGGATTCATCGCGGGTGTCTCGCGGGGCGGCGCGGTGGGGCTGCTGAACTTTTATGTCACCCATTCCGGCCGCAGGGAAGGCTGCGGGGTGCCCTCCTTACAGTACCCGCGGTTGCTTATGGCCATGCCATGACTGGTGAATTTGCCGCTTCCTGGATGCCTTCGGTGTTCGTGCCCCTGGTTGGAATCCTCGGCCCCGCGGTGGCCATGGCGTTGCTGTTCAACGTGATCGAAGCGCGCGACTGAGCCGGGAACGGCCCCGCCTTCCCAGGGAGAAAGCCACTCCGGCCCCCATCCCCTCCATCTGCCCCCTTCCCCAGCCGCTCCCCAGCGACCATGACCGTCACCCCCGTGGCCGACCCCTGCGTCGGCAACCTCGCCACCCCTGTCAACAGCAGCTACTTCACCAAGGCTTTCCTGAACGCGCTGCCCGCCTACCGCCCCTCCCTCTCTCCGAACCGACGCGGTCTGGAGGTGGGCATGGCCCACGGCTTCTTCCTCTACGGACCGTTTGCCATCACCGGTCCCCTGCGCTTCACCGAGTACGCCAGCACAGCCGGTCTGCTGGCCACGATCGGCCTGGTCTCGATCCTCACGGTCTGCCTCTCCATCTACGGAACCGCCGGTAACGGTCCCAACGTGCAACCGCCCGACGCGACCATCAACAACCCACCCGCCGATCTGTTCACCAAAGCAGGCTGGGCGGAGTTCGCCAGCGGGTTCTGGCTGGGTGGCTGCGGCGGGGCCGCCTTCGCCTGGTTCCTGTGCAGCACCACCCTGGTTTCGCCGCTGGTCAAGATCGCCGGTGGGGTCTGGAGCGCCAGCTGATCCTTTGCCGCCCAGGTGGGGGAGACCCAACTCCCCTCCCGCCCCAGTTCTGGGGAATGGCACACCGAAAGCCGGCCCATTCCCCTCCATCCTGATCACCCCTGCCGCCCCGCCCGTTGATCCTTCGATCAACCGGCGGGGCGGCTTTGCTGTTGGGGTCATCGTCAGGCCTGCCCCGGCATCATCCGCAAGGCGACAAGATTGATCCCCACAAGGATTGGCTGGATGCCCCAAGCCGGACTCACTGGCTCCGCGAGGATCGCGGCCCCCCTGCCCGTAAGATCCACGCCCATGGAAAGGGCCAAGGACATACCTGGACAGGCCCGAGCAAAACGGACTTGGGGTCCCGTTGTGATGGCAGGACTTCCCTGTCAGCCGCTACGGAGCAGGCATGGGCGAGCCGACCCGCAGGCTTCACCGTTCCGCGCCATGGTCTCCCGCCTTGGAGCGGGAGCGTGGTCAACCAAGCCTGAAGACATGAAAAAACCCCGGCAGGGCCGGGGTGAGGTCGTCCGTCGAGGGTGGGTTGATCGGGGTTCCAGGGTGGCCGTGCGCAAGGCCCGGCCATGAATTCCTGGGCAGGGATCAACCGAACTTGCCAGAGGTGGAGGCGATCAGGAAGGCGGCATAGGTGATGAAGTAACCCACCGTGAAGTGAGCCAGACCCACCACCCGGGCCTGAACGATCGAGAGGGCGACAGGCTTGTCGCGCCAGCCGACCAGGTTGGCCAGCGGTGTGCGCTGGTGAGCCCAGACGATGGTCTCGATCAGTTCCTGCCAGTAGCCCCGCCAGGAGATCAGGAACATGAAGCCGGTTGCCCAGATCAGGTGCCCGAACAGGAACATCCAGGCCCAGACGGCAAGGTTGTTCGAACCGGCAGGGTTGTAGCCGTTGATCAACTGGGAGCTGTTGAGCCACAGGTAATCGCGGAACCAGCCCATGAGATAGGTGCTGGATTCGTTGAACTGAGCCACGTTGCCCTGCCAGATGGCGAGGTGCTTCCAGTGCCAGTAGAAGGTGAGCCACCCCACGGT
>JBIIND010000102.1:0-5989 GCA_044337665.1 Cyanobium sp. | reverse complement strand
GTGTTGCCGAGCACGACATTGCGGGGCTGGGCCAGGGGGCTGCGGGGATAGCCGAACAGCAGTACGGATGAGGCTCCCAGCGGCGCGACGATCAGCACCTGGCCGCTCCACACCGACAACAGAGCCAGAAGCGCCACCGCGCAGAGACCACCCAGTGAGGTGACGCCGATCTGGGCGAGCTGGAAGCGGGGCTGCACCCGACGTCCGCGGCGCCGCTCCCTCCGTTGCAGCACGGACAGCCGTCGCAGCATCCGGAGCCTGACCCGCCGCCTGGGGGGCCATCGACCGCGCGACCCTTCCGCCGTGACCGCAGGGATAGGCCCATGGATGGTGCTCACCGCCTCACCGGAGCCGCGAAGCACAGTCTGAGCCTCCCGCGTTGGTGCTGCGAGGCACGCACCACCCCGCAGGCCCTGCGGATCCCCAGGAAGGTGACACGTCATTTGCCCTCCACCTTCACGGTCACGCTGTTCACCTTGTTGACTTTGGCGGCGGTGACGGTGACCAGCCCGTTGCGATGGACGGCATGGAGCTGCTCGCCGACGTCACCAAGGGGCATCCCCGCACGCGGGTCCCGCGCAACGGGACCGACTTCCCGAGGGTTGGCAAGCCTGGCGACGGCCGCCAGAGCATCAGGCCGTTGGTTGTGGCAGCGCTCCATTCACTTCGAATGGCTGCCGGAAGAAATGATGCACCGTGTTGTCATCCAGGCAACGGATGGCCACTTCGCGCCGGTTGGCTTCCATCACATCCTCCACCTGATCAAACGGTGTGCTGGTGAAAACGCAACAACTGATGACTCCAACCTGAATTACATTCTCAAGGCTGCGCGCCGAGTGGTATTCAAAGGCCTCGATTCCAGCTTCGCGGATCTGTCGACCCATGCCCTGGCAGAAGTGGCTGTCTATAGCATCTCGCAACCTGGTCTGAAGTCCTCTGCCGCCTTGGTTCTGCAATTTCAGGCCCCTTGCGGTACGCACCTGCACGTGGAAGAGGGCCTTTCGCATCGCGGTGCTGCGGGGAAAGGGTTTCACGGGACCGTCCTGAAACACCAGTTCGTAGTACGCCCCCTCCAGCAGACAGCCAAAGCGACTGCGGGATCCATAGAACAACCCCCGCTCCCAGCGGGTGGCAAATCGCGATCCGTGGCGTTTGCGATAACGAAAGGGAGTGAGCAGCAGGCGATGCCGCACCGCGCACTCCTCGGCGCTGGGGAGCTCCGGCTTGCTGTTTTCCAGAAAGTCCTCCAGCCAGGCCTGCTCCTCCAGGCTCTCCGTCGTGCGGCGGGTGGCCTGGGCACCCTGTTGTTCCACAAGCCGCAACACCACCCCCTCCAGCGGCACGAGAGCCTTGAGATCCACAGGGGTTCGCTGGCTCACGGCCGGCCGCGCATGGCATCGAGGTAGTGCACCAGCTCCACCAGCTCCACCAGCTGCTCCGGATCCTGCAGCTGCTCCCGCGGCAGGCCTCCCGTATGGCGGTTGGCTGTGTTGATCCAGTGCCGCATCAGTTCGGTGTCGTCGCCCACCAGGGCCGAGAGGCTGCGATGCAAGCGCAGCACAAGGGCAATCATCCGCTGGGTGTGCCGATCGATGCGACTGCGAGCCCGTGCCTGCTCGAAAAAGGTGCGACTCTTGCCGATAGCCTGGGCCGTCTCCTGGGCCGACAGCCCCAGTTCCTCCCCCGCCCGCTGCAGCGCCTTGCGCAGCACCACGCTCCCGTCCACCGCGCTGGGGGCCGCACGGGTGAGCTCCTGAACCTCCATGCCCCTTGCGCCATCTCCAGGCGTCATTCCTCAAAAGTGGCAAAAAAGGCAGTTCTGCCTTGAACGAGGCACGGCTGGCACGTTGTCGGCCCCGTTCAGGGCAGCACTGAGCACTCGCCTGGCGTGACGCCATCGATTCGCCCTCCGTCCTTCTTCCCCGCTCGCTTCAGGGACAGGCTCCGGCAAGACCGAGTGCTTGCTGCTGCCCCTGCCGGATCACCCCCTGGCCTCCCCATCGGTGGCTCCGATGAGCAATACCCGACGCGGATGCGCGGCATTCGTTCTGGTGGTGGGTCTCCGCTGCCAGCGCCGCAAAGCCAAGAACGTGCCTTACATCTCCCGCCTGATCGCCGTCAGTGCCCTGGTCTGGGAGGCGGTTCGAGACCGATGGCCTGGTGCGCCAGCACGGGAGCCACCGCGCCGTGTTGCGCGGCGGTGAGGCAGGCCGATCGATGTCACGCTCGCCAGTCATAACGTGCGTTAATCAGGTGGGTATGCGACGGGTGGACTGGACGGCACCGCAATGATCTCCGTTTGTCCAAACGGCGGGATGGCTTCGGCTCAAGGGCCTCGCAATGGACCTGCAGGATTTAGCCCTTGAAATTCTTAGGGACTCTTGCGGGATCATCACCGAGTTCAACAGGGCCTCTGAGCCAGGTGGCCCGCCCCTTTAAGGTCGACCAACGGCAAGGTTCCCCATGGCGGTGCTCGGCAGACAGGCCATTCTTGAGGCCATCGAACAGGACGCTCTCTCCATCACCCCCTTCCGCCGGGAGCTGGTGGGGCCGGCCTCGGTGGATCTCACCCTGGCCAGCACCTTTCGCGTGTTCCGCAAGGTGCATCAGGTGATCGAGGTGGATGAGGCCACCGACTACCGCGACCTCACCGACAAGATCGAGATCCCTGAAGGACAGCACATTCTGATCATGCCGGGGGAAACTGTCCTTGGCATCACCCGCGAGCGGCTGCGGCTGGGGCCGGGGCTGTGCGGCTGGTTGGAGGGCCGCAGCCGCTTCGCGCGGCTCGGGTTGATGGTGCATATCAGCGCGCCCTTCATGGGACCTGGCATCGACAGCCAGCAGGTGCTGGAGATGAGCAACTTCGGCCCCGCACCACTGGCGGTGGTCCCGGGCTTGCCGATCTGCCAGTTTGTGTTTCAGAAACTGGATGGCAGCGAGCGCTATGAAGGCCGCTATGCCGGCCAGTCCCAGGAGAGCTTTTAGGGCGCATCCTGGACGTCGAAAGCTGATGCGCTGCATCCCCTCCGCCGCCGCTGATCCACCAGCCAGCCGCCCGCGCGTTAGACCGTACTTCGCCTGTCGCGCCGGAGGCCGGAGCCATCGCCATCCGCTTCGGCCCTGAAATCTGTGGGGATCCGGTCCTCGCCGAACGGCGCGAATGGTTGATCTGCAATGGGCTCGGCAGCTATGGCTGCGGCACCGTGGCCGGGCGCCGCAGCCGCAGCTACCACGGACTGCTGGTGGCGGCGCTGGCCGCCCCGGCCGACCCCTGCACCCGCACCCTGTTGGTGGCGGGCGTGGAGGAATGGGCCGGACCGGAGCGGCTGCCGCTCGCTCCGGCCGCCTGCGTGTCCTTCCTCCTGGAGGGCACGGTGCCCGTCTGGCGGTACGCCATCGGTGAGGCCCTGCTGGAAAAGCGGCTCTGGATGCAGCCCGGCGCCCACACCACCACCGCCCATTACCGCCTGCTGCAGGCCAGCCGGCCCCTGCGGCTGGAGGTTGCGGTGTTGGTCAACCCCCGCAGCCACCACGGCGGCCGCGACCGACCGCCGCTCGGCCTGCGGGCCCTACCCCGGGGCGTGGTGGTGATCCCCGATCTCTTCGGGGTGCCGCCCTTTCGGGTGCTCAGTGATCGCGGCGACGTGGAGCTGGCCGGTGACGACGATGGCTGGTGTGCCGTTTCCCTCAGCGCCGAGCGGGAGCGGGGCCTCCCGGATCTGGCCGACCAGCGGCAGGTCTGCCGGATCAGCGCCGAGCTCTGCCCCGAGGCCGCCAGCTTCACTTTGGTGTTCAGCACCGAGGTTGACCCGCCGCTGGATGGGGAGGGGAGCCTGGCGCTTCGCCGCCGCCATGGGGCAGCGCTGCTCGATCAGTGGCGTGCCGCCCAGCCCCGCCTGGCCGAAGTGGCCCCCAGCTGGGTGCGGCAGCTGGTGCTGGCGGCCGATCAGTTTGTCGTCGCCCGCGGCGCCGAACCCGCGGGCGCGGCGGGAGTGTCGATCCTGGCGGGCTACCCCTGGTTCGGTGACTGGGGCCGCGACACGATGATCAGCCTGGGCGGCCTCACCCTGGCCACGGGGCGCCCCGCCCTCGCTGCCCGCATTCTGCGCACCTACGCCCGCCACCTCAGCGGAGGCATGCTGCCCAACCGCTTCCCCGAAGGTGGCCATCCTCTCGGCGAGCACGACTACAACACCGTGGATGCCACCCTCTGGTTCTTCGAGGCCCTGCGGCAGTACCACCAGGCCAGCGGTGATACCCCGCTGATTGCGGAGCTCTTTCCCGCCCTACGTCAGATCGTGGCGGCCCACCAGCGCGGCACCCGCCATGGCATCGGCGTCGATCCGGCCGATGGCCTGCTGCGAGCCGGCGCTGAGGGGCTGCAGCTCACCTGGATGGACGCGAAGGTGAACGGTGAAGTGATCACCCCCCGCCGCGGCAAGCCGGTGGAGGTGAACGCCCTCTGGTTCTGCGCCCTGCGCACGATGGAGCGATTCGCCGCCCTCTGTGGCGAATCGGGTGAGGCCTACGCGGAGCTTGCGGAGCGCGCGCGCTGCGGCTTCCAGCGCTTCTGGAACCCCGCGGCGGGCTGCTGTTTCGATGTGCTGGATGGCCCCGACGGCGCCCCGGATGCGGCGCTGCGACCCAACCAGCTGCTGGCGCTGGCCCCCAGCGACGAACTGCTCAGCCCCCAGCAGGCGCGCCGGCTGCTGGAGGTGTGCGGCCAGCACCTGCTTACCCCGCTGGGTCTGCGCAGCCTCGATCCCCGCGATCCCCGCTACCGGGGTCACTACGGCGGCGGCCCCCTCCAGCGCGATAGCGCCTACCACCAGGGCACGGTGTGGGCCTGGTGGCTGGGTCCCTGGGCCCTCGCCCACGCCCGCGTGTACGGCACGGCGCGGCCCGCCCTCCGCTGGCTGGAGGCGATCGGCGATCATCTGGCCAGCGCGGGGCTCGGCAGCGTCAGCGAGATCTTGGATGGTGATCCACCCCACCAGCCCCGGGGCTGCATCGCCCAGGCCTGGTCGGTGGCGGAAGTGTTGCGGGCCTGGAGCGAGCTGACGCGCCTCGAAGCGCGGGGGCTGGCTCCGCCCCAGCCGTCCCCACCCCATCTCCCGGAGCTCCCCCGATGACCAGCCAGATCCTGCCGCCGATCGCCGGCCGCGAAGCCGAGCTCCAGGCGCTGATGCGGCAGGACACGCCGGTGGCCCTGCCCCACACCAACCTCGATCTGTCCCAGATCCGCTCCGCCTTCACCTGCGCCCTGCACATGCATCAGCCCACCATCCCCGCCGGGGCCGATGGCGAGCTGATTTCCCATTTGCAATACATGCTGGAGCACCCGGGCGAGGGTGATAACCACAACGCCGAACCCTTCGCCCACTGCTACCGGCGCCTCGCCGACCTTCTCCCCCAGCTGATCGCGGAGGGCGCCAACCCGCGGGTGATGCTCGATTACTCCGGCAATCTGCTCTGGGGCTTCGAGCAGATGGGCCGCCACGACATCCTCGAGGCGCTGCAGCGCCTCGCCACCGATCCGGCCCTGGTGCCCCATGTGGAGTGGCTCGGCACCTTCTGGAGCCACGCCGTGGCCCCCTCTACCCCCATCCCCGATCTAAGGCTGCAGATCCTGGCCTGGCAGCACCATTTCGCCGCTCTTTTTGGCGACGATGCCCTGCGAAGGGTGAAGGGGTTTTCGCCGCCGGAGATGGCCCTGCCCAACCATCCCGATACCCTCTACGAATTCGTCAAAGCCCTGCGGGAAAGCGGCTACCGCTGGCTGCTGGTGCAGGAGCACAGCGTCGAAAACCTCGATGGCACGGCGCTGCGCCACGAGCAGAAGTATCTGCCCCAGCGGTTGGTGGCCCGCAGTTCCAGCGGTGCGGAGGTGTCCATCACCGCCCTGATCAAGACCCAGGGCTCCGACACCAAGTTGGTGGGCCAGATGCAGCCGTATTACGAAGCGCTGGGGATGGAGCGGTTGCGG
>JBIIND010000101.1:0-6023 GCA_044337665.1 Cyanobium sp. | reverse complement strand
TCGTGACCCTCACCACCACCGGCTACGGCGACGTCACCGCCGTGACCGCCCAGGCGCAGATGCTGAGCGTGGCCCTGGCGGTGGGGGGCACCTTCTATCTCGCCGCGGTGCTGGGCCTGTTGATCGGTCGCTACAGCATGCGCCAACCGAGTGACGGCTGAGGAAGGGAGATGAGCCTTTCCGACCGCTTCATCCGCAACCCCGTTCTCACCACGGTGTGCTCGCTGGTGATCCTGCTGATCGGCGGTGTCGCCATCCCGCTGCTGCCGCTGGAGAAGCTGCCCCAGCTGGCCCCCACCCAGATCCAGGTGACGGCCACCAACCTCGGCGCCGATGCCCGCACCACCTTCGACACGGTGACGCGCGTGCTGGAGAAGGAGATCAACGGCGTGGAGGACATGCAGTCGATCGCCTCCAACACCTCCTCCGACGGCATCAGCAACATCAACGTCTTCTTCCCCGTGGGCGTGGATCGCAACATCGCCCAGGTGAACGTGCAGAACCGCGTCAGCCAGACGCAGGCCAGCCTGCCGGAGGTGGTGAAGCAGACCGGCGTGACGGTGAAGGCGGCCTCCCCCAGCCTGCTGCTGGCCTACGGCTTCTTCTCCGACTCCGGGCCCGACGGCACGGCGCTCTACGAGCCGCTGTTCCTGAGCAACTTCGTGGACCAGAAGCTCAGCGACGAAATCCGCCGCATCCCCGGCGTGGGCAACATCACGATCATCGGGGAGCGCCGCTACGCGCTGCGCCTCTGGCTGGACGCGCAGCGGCTGGCCGGCTTCAACCTCACGCCGATGGACGTGGAGCGGGCCCTGAAGGATCAGAACGTGCAGAGCGGCGCCGGGCGCCTGGGGCAGGAGCCCAGCGCGCCGGGCCAGCAGGTGGCGATCCCCCTGAAGGTGGAGAGCCGCTTCCGCGACGTGAGCGACGCCGAGAACCTGGTGATCAAACGGGGGGACGACGGCACGTTGGTGAAGGTGAGCGACGTGGGGCGGGTGGAGCTGGGGGCCGAGAGCTACGACACCGAAACCAGCCAGAGCGGGCGCCCCTCGGCGGCGCTGTTCATTTACCAGCTACCGGGCGCCAACGCCCTCGATACCGGCAACCAGGTGAAGGCGCGGATGGAGGAGCTCTCCCGCAGCTTTCCGCCCGGTCTGCGCTACGAGGTGCCCTACGACTCCACCCTGTTCGTCACCACCTCCCTGGCGGATGTGACCGCCAACCTGCGGGACGCGGTGGTGATGGCGGTGCTGACGATCCTGCTGTTTCTGCAGGACTGGCGCTCGACGATCGTGCCGGCCCTGGCCATGCCCGTGGCGATGGTGGGGGCGATGGCGGTGGTGCTGGGGCTGGGCTTCAGCATCAACCAGCTCACCATGTTCGGCATCATCCTGGCCATCGGCACCGTCACCGACGACGCGGTGGTGATCGTGCAGGCGATCCAGAGCAAGCTCGGCCAGGGGATGAAACCGCTGCCGGCCGCCCTCGATGCGATGAACGAGCTGGCCACCCCCACCCTCACGGCGGCGCTGGTACAGCTGGCGGTGTTCATCCCGGTGTGCTTCTTCCCGGGCACCACCGGCATCGTCTACCGCCAGTTCGCCGTCACCCTGGCGGCGGCGATCGTGTTCTCCACGTTCAATGCGCTCACCTTCTCCCCCACCCTCAGCGCCCTGTTCCTGCGGCCGGAGGGGGCGCCACCCGATGGGCTGCAACGGCTGCTGAACCGCACATTGGGCTGGCTGTTCCGGGGCTTCAACCGGATGTTCGCCACGATCGTGGCCTGGTATGGCCGCACGATCGAGCGGCTGGTGGCGCTGCGCTACCTCGTGGTCGCCCTGTTTGTGGTCGGCCTGATCGCCACCGTGCTGATGCTGCGCCTGGTGCCGACGGGCTTCATCCCGGAGGAGGATCAGGGCCTGATGATCGTGCTGGGGGAAGCCCCACCCACCGTGGCGCTTCCCTACACCCAGAAGCAGGTGGCCCAGGTGGGCGCCATCCTCCGGGAGGTGCCGGAGATCGAGAGTTACCTGGGCGCCGCCGGCTTCGGCCTCGATGGCAACGCCTACAACAAATATCTGTTTTTCATGCGGCTCAAGCCCTGGGAGGAGCGCCCGCGCCCCGATCAATCGGTGTTTGCGCTGCTGCAGAAGATCAACGGCCGGCTGCAGAAGGAGATCGGCGGCTCGATGGCCTTTGCCACCAACATCCCGCCCGTCGACGGGGTGGGGGCCACCGGCGGCTTTGAGTTCCAGCTGCAGAACCGGGGCGGTCAGCCGATGGATGTGCTGATCCAGAACACCCGCACATTGATTGGCGCCGCCCGGGATCGCCCGGAACTGCAGCGGGTCACCACCACCTTCACGCCGGCGACGGAGCAGATCGCGATCCGCCTCGACCGCGACCTGGTGAAGGCGCTGGATGTGGACATCAATGAGGCGTTCGGCACGCTGCAGGCCTACCTGGGCGGCCGCTATGTGAACGATTTCATCCTGGGCAGCGACCAGTACCGGGTGTACCTGCAGGCCGAAGCCGGCCAGAGGAGCCAGCCGGACGACATCGGCGCTTTCTTCGTGCGCTCCCGCTCCGGCCAGCTGGTGCCGCTGCGCAGTGTGCTGAGCAGCGAATCCTTCCTGGATCCCCCCACGATCACCGGCTTCAACGTGTACGAATCGGTGAAGATCCAGGGGTCCCCGGCCCCGGGCTACAGCTCCGGCCAGGCGATCGCGGCGATGGAGGAGCTGGCCGCCACCACCCTCGACCCCGGTTTCGGCTACGCCTGGTCGGGACTGGCGCTGGAGGAGAAGAGCGCCGGCGGGGCCACCACGGCGATCTTCGCCCTGGCCTTCGTTCTGGTGTTTCTGGTGATGGCCGCCCAGTACGGCAGTTACATCGATCCGCTGATCATCCTGCTCACCGTGCCCCTGGCCACCCTGGGGGCGATGGCGGCGATCTGGCTGCGGGCCAATCTGTTGCAGGCGGGCGGCTTCTGGCCGGTGATCAGCAATGACATCTTCGCCCAGGTGGGCCTGCTGATGCTCATCGGCATGGCGAGCAAGAACGCGATCCTGATCGTGGAGCAGGCGAATGAGTTCCTGCGGCTGGGCATGGCCCTTCCCCAGGCGGCGATCAACGCGGCGAAGGTGCGTTTCCAGCCGATCGTGATGACCGCCGCCTCCGGCCTGGTGGGCTACATCCCGCTGATGACCGCCTCCGGGGCCGGCGCCATCAGCCGCTGGTCGATCGGCACGGTGAGCTTCGGCGGCTACCTGGTGGCCACGGTGCTCAGCCTGGGGGTGGCGCCGGTGCTGTTCGTGGTGATCAAGGGGCTGGAGCGTCGCTACCTGCTCGATCCCGAACCGGAGCAACCGTGAGATGGGGCGGGCCATGCGCCAGCGGCTGTTCGCGGCGGTGATGGGGGCCGTGCTCGGCTCGGCCCTGGCCCGGGCGATCGAACCCCTCGGCCAGGGTCCGGGCGGCGACCGTTTCCGCAGCCTTCCCTACCAGCGGCTCCAGCACGCGTACCCCCCGATCGGGGCGGGGGTGGGGGCGCTGGTGGCCCTCGGCTTCGCCACCCTCGCCCAGGCACGGCGGCAGGCCGCCCTGGAGGAGGCGCGGCGCCGGGCCCTCAGGCGGGGAACACCTCCAGCAGGCGGGCCATCAGGAGGGTGGCCGCCTTGAGGCCGTAATCGCTGGCCCAGCAGCGCAGCGGCAGATGCCCCTCCCGCACCACCCCATCGCTGTCCACCGCCATCGGCGCCGGCAGCTTCAGATCGTCGGGAATGGCGAAGCCCACCCCGGCCAGCAGCGGCCAGCCCACCCCATCGCTGAAGCGGTGGAAGAGGTCCCCATCCTGGGCGATGAGCGTCCCGCGGCTCCCGCCCAGGGCCCGGTAGCGGCGCTGCTGCACCGCGAAGCCCTGCCGACCGGCGCTGGCGGAGCTCCAGAGTTCGTCGAGGATGCGCAGCACCGGGGCGGAGGCGCGCTCCAGGGCCTCCGGTGTGATTTCGGACCCCCCCCCGCTGAGCTCCTCCTCCAGCAGGCGGGCCGTCTCCCGATCGGCCTCATCCCACCGCCCGGCGTCCAGGAGCTGGCGGAGGGCCGCGAAGCGCTGCACATCCCCCACCAGCCGCAGGCTGGCGCGCAGCTGCTCCAGTTGGCTGGCGAGATCGGCCACCTGGCGCTCCAGCCGGTCCAACCGCTGCGGCAGGGGATCGGCCTCGCTCATCGGGGCCTTACCGGCGTGCCGTGGCGCAGGCTGATCAGGTTGCTGACGATCAGGGTCTCGCCTGGCTCCAGCCCCTTGCGGACCGGGTAACGGCCGTCCTGGAGACGGCCGAGGGAGACGGGCCGCTGCAGGGCGAAGCGGGTGGAGGGGGGCAGGTCGCGCAGGGTTGCGAGCGGCACGGTGCCGGGAAAGCGCTCCAGCTCGACCCGGCTGCCGGCCAGAAAGACGAAGGTCTGACCGCTGACGCGGGTGACCGCCAGGGCCGGCACCGCCAGCTGCGGACGGGTGCCGAGCAACAGACGGGTGGAGACGCGTTCACCGTTGCGGAAGCGACCGCCCGCGTTGCCCAGGGACGCCTTCACCAGAAAGGTCTGGGTGGCGCTGTTCACGCGGGGGTCGATCGACAGCACCCGGCCCTCCACCTCAGGGCCCGCCCCCGCGGCGCTGAGCCGCACGCCCTGCCCCGGTCGCACGCGCTGGCCGTAGCGGGAGGGCACCTCCAGGCGCGCCAGCAGCCGGGTCGTGCGCTGGATCGTGGTGAAGGGGGTGCCGGCGCTGATCACATCGCCGGGCTTGACCGCCACGTCGCTCACCACCCCCTCGATCGGTGCGCGCAGGTCTTTGTAGGCCAGGTCGGCCCGCCGGGCCCGCAGGTTGGCGTCGGCCGCCAGCAGGTTCTGGCGCTGGGCGTCGCGCTGGATGGCGCTGGCGGCGCCCTGGCGCGCCAGGAATTCAAAGCGCTGGTAGTTGAGCAGGCTCTCCTGTCGCTGACCCTCCAGGGCGCGCACCTGCTCCCGCAGCTGGGTCTGATCGAGCACCACCAGCAGCTGGCCCTGGCGCACCCGATCCCCCTGACGGATCAGCAGGCTCTGGATCCTGCCGCCAGCCTGGGCGGCCAGATTCACCTCCTCGGGGGCCTCGAGGGTGCTGATGGTCACTACCTCCTCAGGGAAGGGGTAGGTGCCCACCGGCTCGACCCCCACGGCCAGGACCTCCGGTGGGCGAACGGGCTTGCCGCGGCAACCGGCGAGGGCCAGCGCCAGCGCCACCCCCAGCAGCGCCGTAGCCGCGGGCCTGCGGGCGACCGACCACGGGGCTGGGGCAGGGGATCGCAACCGGTTCGGGCGCTGGTCCCGTCATTGTGCCCGCACCGTTGCGGGCGGGGAGTGCGCCGTCGCTGCCCGGGAAGCCAGGATGGGGGACGAAGAGGCCAGCCCGCCGTGAGCGCCGACGATCGCCCCGATGTCAACCGCGAGGGCTCCGATCGTGGGGGCCTGGGCGAGATCCGCGCGCCGATGGAGGCGCACGGCAGCTACCGCGGTGCCGACTGGAGCCCGGAGCGGCTGGTGTTCCACCAGAACCTGGAGACCTTCGCCGATCGGGTGGGGCTGATCGTGGCCCTGCAGGCCAACGGCAAACTCAGCCAGGAACAGGCCTACAGCCGCATCCGCCTGCTCTGGAAAGACCTCAAGGCCAGCAAGGACAACCTGCTCGATGGCCCCACGCCCCCGGCCTGAGTCGTCGGCGGACGAACTGTTACGAGCATCACCGCTGGGCCGGGCGCACGCCGACACTGACGACAGACGCTGACGGCCGATGTTCCTGAAACTCAACCAGCACGGTGAGCAGAATGGCTCCCTGGTGGAGGTGCTCGACCTCAAGGCCCTGCTGGATCCCTTCGCCA
Source organism: Cyanobium sp. (assembly GCA_044337665.1). Classification (GTDB taxonomy): domain Bacteria; phylum Cyanobacteriota; class Cyanobacteriia; order PCC-6307; family Cyanobiaceae; genus Cyanobium. The sequence continues at coordinate 111 of JBIIND010000101.1, read as the reverse complement.
CCACGGTGCACGCCCGCATTCACGGCGGCGAGGAGCTGCAGGATCCCCATCACTTCGAGAAGGGAGAGCTGAGCTTCCCCTCCGGCGAGGCCCTTCCCCGCTGTTGGGTGG
>JBIIND010000161.1:0-4722 GCA_044337665.1 Cyanobium sp. | reverse complement strand
ATCAGCCGCCGCAGGCGCCGCCGCTCCCGCTCCCGCGCGATGCGCTGCGGATCGATCGCCGCACGCTCCGCCAGCCGCGCCACCACAGCCGGCGGCACCTCCAGCCCCAGCACCGCCGGATCCGCCGCATGCACAGCGCTGTCGTACAACGCCCGCAGAAAGCCCTGGGCCAGGGCCGCCGCCTCACTGCCCGCAGCCGGCAGGGTGTGCTCCAGGAAACGGTCCCAGGCGCCATCACCCTCGCGATCGAGCTGGCGCAACCAGCTAAGGGCCGCCAGGTAATCGGCTAGGGGATCGAGCACCAGGCGCAGCGCCTCGCCATCGGGGGATTCCTCCACCAGCAGCAGGCGATCCACCAGATAGCGCAGTAGCTCCACCCCGCCATGGGGGAGGCGGCTTTGCTCCTCAGCCTCCCTTCCCTCCCGCTCGGCGCTGGCGCGAGCCAGCGCCCGCAAAGCCAGCTCACGTTGCACTGCGCGCGGCCGAAATAATTGTTCTTCGCTGGCCTGGGCCAGATGCTGCAGCGCCCGCACCACCAGCTCCGGCGGCTGGCGCTCCGCCTCCGGGATGGCGCCATTGATCTGGCGCACGTAGGAAAGCATCAGCGCCGGCACTGACGCGGGCAGCAGCGACCCCCCAGCGCCACGCCGCTCGGCCAGCACCACATCGATGTAGAGCTTGGCCAGCAGCACGGTGATCGCCTGCTGTTCGTCCAAAAGCCCAGCGGTGATCTCCCGCAGGCGGCTCACCGCCCGCTCGTGCAGGTCGAAATCGAGGGCCTCCTCCGCCCGCACCAGCCGCAGGTAGTCGGTGAAGAACGGCCAGAGCCGATCCGCCGTGAGCCGCTGCGGCCGTAGCTGCAGCACCCCCTTCCCCCCGAAGCGCTCCTGTCGCCGCGAGGTCACAATCGCCCAGGCGGAGGGGAAGTCGTCGCCGGTGGGATCCAGCCGCAGCCGACTCTCATCCCCCAGCTCGGAGAAGTGATCCAGGATCACCAGCAGCCGGCGCCGCTCCAGCATCACCCGAACCATCGCCAGGGAGGGAGGCGGCGAACCACGCTGCGGCCCCAGCGATTCGCTCAGGGCCAGCAGCGAACTGCGCACCCGGCTGAGCAGCGATTCCTCCCCCTGCAGATCCGCCTCCACCAACACCGGCACCACGGGGCGGGCGGTAAGCCGGCCCGCCAGCGCCCAGCTGGCGATCTGCACCGCCAGGCTCGTTTTGCCCACGCCGCCCTCGCCGTGGATCAGCACCAGGCCGCCCACGGCCCCCTCCAGCTGGCGGAGCCCCTCGGCCGTGAGTTCGGGCACCAGCTTCTGGCCCACCTGCACCGGCAGGCCCAGATGGTGGCGCCGCTGCTCCACCGTGGCGAGGGCGGAGAAACGCTTCTGAATCCTCTGTTGATGCTCGCTCAGCCAGGCATCGAGCACCCGGTCGCGGTATTTGAGGGTCTGGAACAGCCGCGACCCCAGCCGCAGCACATTGCCAGAACCGATCGGAATCTCCAGACCGTCATCCGAGAGACGCAGCAGCCAGCGCGGCCGCTTCCACAGCACCAGCCGATCGGCGAGCAGCAGGGCCACCAGCAGGCCCCCGGCTGCCGTGGCGAGGGGTTGGCTCTGCACCAGCGCGCCGAGGGGGAACGCGCGTGATGCCTTGGGAGCAGGGCTGGTGGAGGCCTTGGCTGCAGGGGCGGCGACGCCGGCCTGGGGAGCTGCTGCCTTGGCGGGATCGGGGCGCACGCTCGCGCCGCTGATCCAGGCCATAGCGAGGGCTCCGATCAGCACTCCTGCTCGGAAGCCGCCATGACATGGCGCGGGCCTGGTTGCCACGAAGCGACGTCACTGCGGTGTTCCAGCATTCTTGTGAGAAAACCTGAGGCGGGCAACCTGCATCTCAGGGCGAAAAGCCCTGTGCGGCTCGCACTGCATCTCTTGACCGAATCCCAACGCAGATCCACGGCGATCTCCAGCTCCAGCAGGGCCCTTGGAGTCGATGCCGGATCAGCCCAGGCAGCGGCCGGTCCTGCGGTCCAATCGCGGAATGGGCGCGAGGGGTGGCCCCGGGTCGGGAGCCTCACCAGGGGCCAGCACGGGGCAGCTGTGGCGGTAGGCCATGAAAAAGGCCCGCCAGTGGCGGGCCCAAGGCCAGAGGTGGGAGGCATCGCCCACCGGTGCACCAGCGATCACACAGGGCCAGAGCCCTCCTCCGCCTCCTGCGAGGCATCGAGCGGGACGAGCCTGATCTGCCGCCGGCCAAGCTGAATCTGGAAGGGATCACCCGGCTTGAGGCCCAGCAGGGCGGTGTAGGCCTTGCCCACCAGCAGGTTGCCGTTGAACAGCACGTGGGTCACGTAGCTCAGCTTGCGGCCTGGGGTGCCATCCCCTCGGGCAGGGCCCAGGTGGATGCCCCGCGCCTCCAGCAGGGCCTCATAGAACGCTGTGAAGTTCAACCGCTCCGTGCCGTCTTCCTTGGTGGACACATAACCGGTGGCGCGGACGAGTTCCGTTTTGGAGGCCTCGCCCAGGTCCTTGACCTTGGCGAGCAGTTCAGTTCCGGTGAGCATGGCTGGCGGGCTGCAGCAGCCCATTCACCTGATCTACCCAGGCCAGGGCGACGGAGCGGCGGCGGCGTCAGGGCTGAACGCCAGCGATCTGGACAGGGTTGTCTCTGTTGTCGACAGCGATAAGACAAGAGCCAGAACGGCTGGACGGCTCATCCCAGAACAAGACCAGAAAAAATTGCGGCCCCAGGGCTTCTCATGAATTCCCGATCTGAGACTGCGATCCACGCAACAACACGACCTCCGGCTTCTCCTCCGATTTTTTGTAAAGCGTCTCGTAGAGACAACCCATGATCCGTTGCAATCACTGGGGTGTTGACTGATTCGTAATCGGTAGGTCGCAGGTTCCAATCCAGTCACCGGCTTTCTCGACCGTCCGCTCCAGCACTCAAAAATTCTGCTATGGCAAGGGATCTGGGGAGTTGCGGCAGCGGCGATCGCATCTTCATTCGACCCTTAAACGCTCAGATCGTCAGGACGGGTGCAGGCCATAGGGTTCGTTGTCTGCCGGCAGGGTGACGCCCAGGCGTTGTCGCCACTCGGCGACGGGCAGCTCCCAGCCGTCCTCCCAGCGGGCCGTGGCAAAGGGGAGAGCGTTGAAGCCGATCTGGGTGGCGGTGATCGCCAACACGCCATTCTCTCCAGCCGCTGAGGTGCCGAAACCGGACACCACGTGGTGCAGGTCGTGGGTGGTGGCGATCCGCTGGGTGAGCCAGCGTGCTTCGGTATCCATGGGTCGGGGGCGGAAGAATTCGGGGTCGTAGTTGAGCTGGCGGATCAGGGCGGCCTAGGTGTGGCCCAGGCTTCCGATCGGCAGGGTGAGAAGGGCCTCCAGATCCGGCTGCAGCGGTGGATAGCGTTCGTCCATCAGCGCCGCCCCACCCGGCAGGGCCCGGAAGCGGGCGATGCAGGCCTGCAGCTGGGGTGTGTCCAGGAAGCTATCCACCAGATCGGCGATCTTGGCCAGATCGCCCTTGCTGCGACCCACGGCGCTCAGAGTGTGCGCCTGCCCCAGGGCCTGCATCGCGTGCTGGAAACGGAACATGGGAGCTGCGGAGACCTTGTGGAGCAACTTCGTGGGGAGTTGATCGAGCGGCTCTCCCGCTGCCCTTGAGTGGGAGGCAAGAAGCTGGCGGCCTGGAGAGAGATTCAACGACAACTAGCCCACGCAAGAGAGATATTGCGAACCAGTCACTTTGCCAGAGATTGCCAGCCTCAATTCATCGCGTCACCTCATTGCAACGACTTCAATCACATGGTTGCTCGCCACCCCCATCCTCAGGCGTCGCCTGTTGATATTGGCTTTGGATCTCACCCGAGCTATCTCTCCAGCAGTCCATGCCTGAGGCACGTTGCTCTGGCTGCCCGTTGGGGCAAGGTTTTTGGTGAGAGCAGCACGGGATGCTCCCGAAGCTCCTGGCAGGCTTCTTGAATGGCAGCCTGGGGCGTCAGGAAAGGCTGCAGGCTGCCATCTCTTCCGCCGCTGATCAGCTCACCGTTCCTCAGCTCGATCAGGCTCAACACCCCGCCCTGGCCGGTGGGGATGGAGCCGATCTGGGTGTTGCGACCCGTGGCAACAGCCAGCGTTTGGCTGGTGGGGAAAGCATCATCCTCAGACTGTCTATCCAGGGCGGCGAGGGCATTCACCATGCTGCCGAGTGGGTCGGCATTCAGTAGAACTTCAGCCCTGATGGCGTACTGGGCGGTTCGAGCTTCCCCCTCTCGCCACCAGGCGATGCCGCCGCCGGCGACGGCCAACACGGTGAGCCCGCTGAGCCCAGCCATGACAAGGCGGCGATTCCGGCGCTCCTTGCGGGCCTGCGCAGCGGCCTGATCGCTGCTGGCCTGCACGAAGTTGCGCAACCCCTCGCTCAGCTGATGCGGCCGTTCTGCAAGCCAAGCCTTGGCGCGCTGGAGCTTGAGGCCGCTGAGCAGGGCGGCGGGTCGCTCCTGCTCCGCGGCCTTCTGCCAGTCCTGGAGGTCCTGCTCCAGTTGCTGGCTGCCGATCAGGAACTCCCGATCCTCATCCAGCCAGCCCCGCAGCAGCGGCTGGGCCTCGGTGGGCAGCGCGTCCCAGCGCGCCGGGCGGCGCACGTAGTTGCCCTGCTCGAAACGCACCATCGCCGGCACGAAGGCCTCGCGCAGGGCTTTCATCTGCT
>JBIIND010000100.1:0-6136 GCA_044337665.1 Cyanobium sp. | reverse complement strand
GCCCACTGAGCTCGCCCTCGGCGGCGTGCAGCTCCGCCAGCAGCGTCTCCTGCCGCGGCGGCAGCGGGGCGGGGTCGGGATGGCGGAACTCCATCGGCCGATTCTCAGCCCGGAGGCAGCCAGATGGCGATCCGCGCCACCACCGGCAGCGGTTGCAGGGCGTCGGTGGCGGCATCGATCAGCACCGGCTGGGGCGGCTGGGGCGGCGCGTCCGCCGGGCCGAGCGGTCGCAGGCTGGCCAGCAGGCGCTCTCCGGCCGGGTCGTAGTGCAGGCCCGTGCCCGGCTCCAGCTCCCAGCCCGCCAGTCGCCGGCGCCGCAGCACCCGCCCATCCCCGTCCAGAACCAACAGGGTGAGTTCGGGCCGACCGGTCCCCCCCACCAGCAGCGCCCAGATCCGCTCGCCACCGCCGGCGCAGGCGCTCGCCACCAGTGCCTCCCCCCCGATCCACAGCTGGCGGGGCGGTCGCCCCGGCTCCAGCCGCTCCAGCGAGCGCCGGAAGTCCGGCCAGTGGCGCAGCAGCAGCGCCCGCCCCGCCTGGGGGCAGAAACTGCTCAGGTCGCGGCTACCCGGCAGGGTCTCCCGGCGGGGCGGGCGCGGCGGCAGGCTCTGCAGGCTCAGTCCGTCCGGCTCCGGCACCACCGCCGCCCCCCCCTCCGGCAGCAGCCGGATCGGTCCGCTGGCGGTGATCGCCAGCGGGCGCGAGCCGCCACCGGCCGACCAGTAGCGGCTCTCCAGCACCCCAGGGCCGGGGCCCGCGGCCTGCACCAGCAGGGCGCCGCGCCGATCGGCGCTCAGATGGGCGAAGCCGAGGCCGCCAGGGCCGAGCGGTTCAGGCCGGCTGGCCCGAACCGGCGCGGGCCAGCGCCCGGGGGGGGCGGAGCCGGTGCGGGCCTCCAGGTTGCGCTGCTGCAGCGCCACCCGCCAGACCCGCACCCCGCCGCCGCCGTCCTCCGCCACGAAGGCCACCCCAGACCCGTCCCCCAGCGCCTCCAGCGACTGGATCCGGGCCAGGGGCGGCGTCAGGGAACGCCAGCGGCCGTCGTGTTCCCGCAGCTGCAGCCGCTCACCCCCGCCCGCCGCCGCCGTCACCGCCAGCAGGCGCGGCCGGGGATCCCACCACCAGCGCTGCGGCGGCAGCGCCAGCGACCGCCGGTCCCGTCCCGCCAGCACCACCTCCAGCGGGCCTGTAACCCGCTGGCCGGCCGTCAGGGCCAGGCCGATGCTGCTCCCCTCCCCAATCCAACGGTGGGCCAGGGGCGGGGTCAGCCGGCTGGCCTCCCCCACCGCCCGGGTGTCCATCGGTCGGCTGAAGCGGGCCACCAGGGCCGCCGGGCCCGCACTCGCCGCCGCCGGGGTGAGGGCCACCAGCCGGGGCGGGCGCTGCCGCAGCCATTGCTGCTGGGCCACCGCCAGCAGGGCGGGCACCCCCAGCGCCAGCAGAAGGATGCGGTCGGCCCGAAGGTCCCTCATGGCTCCAGGGGGCGCGCCGGACGGGGGATGGGCCGAACCCGTTGCGCCACCACCACCAACCGCTCCCCGCCAGCGGCCGGTTCCCGGGCCATCCGCCCCTCCAGGCTCAGCCACTGGTCGGCCTGCGGCAGGGGGGCGCCCGCGGGCCAGCGCACCGGCAATCCCACCGGCGTGGCGTCGGCCAGACAACAGCGCACCAGCAGCCGCGCCAGTTGCGGAGGGCCCTCGGGCATCGGCAGCACGAAGCCGCTGATGCGCACCGGATCGCCGTCGTGCAGAGCCGGATCGGGCTGGCTGCGCAGCAGCCGCACCCAGTCCGTGAGGCTGCGCTGGCCGGGGGGCAGCACGAAGCTGAGTGCCTCGGCCCCCGTCTCATCCCGGGGGCGCTGGCCCGCCAGGTCGGCGAAGGACGGGCTCGGGGGGATCGTCAGCACCAGCGCCGCCACCAGGGCCGTGGTCCCCAGCATCAGCAGGGTGGAGCGCCCCCCCGCCTCGGACCGGGCGAGCGGATCCCGCAGGGCCACCGCCAGCTGCAGCGCCCCCAGCCCCAGCAGCAGCAGGCCCGCCAGGGCCACCAGGGGATGGAAGACAGCCCGCAGCAGCAGGTCGAGCCGACCGTCCACCGCGCTGCGCAGCAGCACCACGGCCCACAGGCCCAGGGCCAGGCCACGCCAGAGGGCGGCCCGGCGCCCCAGGGGCAGGGGGCGGGGGGTCACAGGCGCCACAGATTCACCCACTGGCCGAACAGCAGCACCAGCAGCCCGGCGCCCGCGGTGGTGAGCACCAGCCCGCGGGGGCGGAAGAGACGGCCCAGCAGTCCCACCAGCTTCAGGTCGATCACAGGCCCCAGCAACAGGAAGGCCAGCAGCGCCCCCGGCGTCACCTGGGCCGCGAAACTCAGGGCGAGGAAGGCGTCGACGCTCGAGCACACCGAAACCACCATCGCCAGCAGCATCAACGCCAGGATCGAGAGCGTCGGCGCCCCGCCGACCGCCAGCAGCCAGCCGCGCGGCACGAAGCTCTGCACCAGGGAGGCCACGGCGCAGCCGACCACCAGCAGCAGGGCCAGCTCCAGGAATTCCCGGCTGCCGTGGCGCAGCAGCTCCTCCAGCCGCGGCCGGGCTGGGCGGGACTCCGCCGCGGGGGTGCCCGCCAGCGGTCCGACGCCCGATCCCACCAGGCCGCCCCGCCGCTCCAACAGGCTCACCGCCGCCAGGGGCTGGGCCAGGCGCCGCTCCGCCAGCAGGTCGGCCCGCAGCAGCTCCGCCTCCGGCAACAGCCGCAGCAGCAGGGCCAGGCCCAGGGCCACGGCCACCGCACCCACCGGTCGGGCCAGCAGAAGCCAGGGCTGGTCGGGGAAGGCGGCCCAGGTGCCGGCCAACACGATCGGATTGAGCACCGGCGCCGCGAACAGAAACCCCAGCGCGGCCCCCAATGGGGCTCCCCCCACCAGCATCCGCCGCGCCACCGGCACGTTGCCGCACTCACAGGCCGGCAGGGCGAAGCCCAGCCCCGCCCCCGCAAGCGGTCCGAGCAGGGGGTGCTCCGGCAGGCGCCGCAGCCAGCGGCCGCCGGGGCTCAGCCAGCGGGCGGCCGCGGCGATCAGCACACCGATCAACAGGAACGGCATGGCTTCGATCAGCAGGCCCTGGAACAGGGCCCAGGCGGTGGCCAGGCGGGGGAGCAGCATCGCGGGATGGCGGGGCGCCTCAGGGCGCCTCCCACGGTTCGCCGCCCGCCCGGGTCCCCGCAGCCGCCACGAACCACTCCGGCACGGCCTGGAAGCAGGCGGCGTTGCGTTCGTCCTCCCGCGCCTCCACCCGCCAGCAGCAGGCCCGCCCCCCCTCCCGCTCCCGCACCAGCTCATTGGCCCAGCGCCACACCAGCTCGGCGCTCGCCTCCATCCCCACGTTCTCCATCACCCGCAGGTCGAGGGCGCCCTGCTCGTGCAGGGCGCGCCAGGTGGGGAGCAGGGGGTCATCGGCGTTCGCCAGAAACGTGTGGTCGAACTGGTCGCTCAGGCGCCGCTCCAGCTCCTTCAGGCTGGAGAAATCCACCACGAAGCCGTGGCGGTCGAGGCGCTGGGCCTGATACCAGACCGTGAAGCTGCGGCTGTAGCCGTGCACGAAGCGGCAGTGGCCCGGATGGCGCCACTGGCGATGGCTGCAGGGGTAGCCGCGAAAGGTCTTGCTGCAGGTGTGGGCCGCGGAATCGAGCATGGGCCGGGCTGGGACGGGGAGCGGCTGGGCCTCATCACGCATCATGACGGGGATGCCGGCCCGCCCGCCATGACCGTCCCGCCCCCCGCCGCCGCCCCCTTTCCCCTGCCGGATCCGTCCCTGATCTCCTCCCTTCGCTTCGATGAAGCCGGCCTGATGCCGGCCGTGGCGCAGGACTGGCTCGATGGGGCGGTTCTGATGGTGGCCTGGATGAACCGCGAGGCCCTGGCGCGCACCCTGGCCAGCGGCGAGGTGCATTACTGGAGCCGCTCCCGCCAGCAGCTCTGGCACAAGGGGGCGACCAGCGGCCATTTCCAGCGCCTGCGGGGCCTTCGCTACGACTGCGACGCGGACGTGCTGCTGCTCACGATCGAGCAGGTGGGCGATGTGGCCTGCCACACCGGCGCCCGCAGCTGCTTCTACGGCCACAGCCCGCTCCCCAGCGCGGGCGGTGCGGAGGCGGCGCCACCCCCCGCGGATGTGGGCAGCGAGCTGGCGCGGTTGATCGCACAGCGGCGGGAGCGGCCCGAGGCCGGCAGCTACACCAACCATCTGCTGGAGGGGGGCGACAACCGCATCCTCAAGAAAATTGGCGAGGAGACGGCGGAGTTCGTGATGGCCTGCAAAGACGGGGAGGCCGGGGCGATCGCCGGCGAGGCCGCCGATCTGATCTTCCACCTGCAGGTGGCCCTGGCCCACCACGGCGTGCCCTGGCGGCAGGTGCTGGAGGTCCTGGCCAGCCGGCGCGGGGCACCACGGCGGGAGTGAAGCGCAAGCCCCCGCGGCCGTTCGGGGAGGCCACCCCGCCGGGCCACATCCGCTACCGCAGCACCAGCGAGTGAGCCGTCAGGCGGCGACTCCGGGGGCCTGGGCCAGCCACTCGGCCAGGCTGCGCCGATCCTGGTCCGGTCGGCTGGTGACCTCCAGGATGCGGCCGATGGCGGCGGGGGTGTCCAGGGCCTCGAGGCAGACCCGCGCCACCAGACGCCGGGGGATCGAGTTGCTCTGCTGCTGGTCGGCGTCGCTGAAGACGATCCCCTGGCGCTCCAGGTCCTGCTCGTTCTCGCTCAGGCCACCGGGACGGATCACGGTCCAGTCGAGGCCGCTCTCCTCCAACCAGCGCTCCCCCAGCCGTTTCCAGATCAGAACAAACCAGAAGAGGTTGAGGGGGTGGAACAGGCGACCGCTGCAGAGGGAGCTCACCAGCACCACCCGGCGCACGCCCGCCTCCCGGCAGGCCTCCACCTGGGCACGCAGGGCGAGGGCATCCACCTTCAACGTGCCGAAGGGATCGAGCGAGGGCCGGGCGCCGGTGGCGATCACCAGGGCGTCGCAGCCCCGCAGGGCCCGGACCAGCGCCGGCGGATCGCTGAGCTCCAGGCGCACCACATCGGCACCGGCCAGCCCTTCGGGCAGCGGGGAGCCCGGACGCACCAGCGCGGTCACCGCCAGCCCCCGGCCGATGGCCTCCTGAACGACGCGCCAGCCGGTCCGGCCGGAGGCGCCGCTGACCGCCACTCGCTTCATGGTCCGAAACCCGGGGGGAATCGATCGTAGGAAGCGCGTCGGCTCTGCGACCGAACTGGCAAAGTGAGAATCATTTCCAGGGGTTGGGCAGGATGGCGCCGCTCTCCGGGCTCCCCGCTGCGGCGGTGCTGCGGCTGTTGGTGCCGCTCCTGCTCACCGGGTGCGGCGCGGGCGTGGCCCCCGCCCCACCCCGGCCCTCCCCCGCGGGGCTGAACGCCGTCGCCCCCTTGCGGGTGGTCACCACCGTCCTGCCGGTGGGGCTCTTCACCCAGGCGGTGGCCGGTCGCTGCGCCACCGTCGAGCCCCTCCTGCCCGCCGGCGCCGATCTCCACGACCTGCCCGTCAGCCCCCAGCTGGTCGGACGCCTGCGGGGCGCCGACGTGCTCGTGCTCAACGGCCTCGGGCTGGAGGCGCCCCTGGAGCGGCTTGTGGCGGCTGCCGACAGCCCCCGTCTGCGCCGGGTGGAATCAGCCGCCGCCCTGCCCCCCCTGCCCAGCGCGGGCGACGGGCACGATCACGATCACGGGGCCGTCAATCCCCATGTCTGGCTGGATCCACGCCGGGCCGCCGGCCAGGTGCGCGCCATCCGCGACGCCCTGGTGGCCGCCGATCCCTCCCGGGCCGCCTGCTTCCGACGCAACGCCGACCGCTTCCTGGCCGAGCTGGAACGGCTCGACCGCGACCTGGCCCGCCGACTCGCCCCCCACGCGGGCCGCCCGATTTTCTTCTTCCACGACCTGGCTCCCTATTTCGCCGATCGCTACGGACTGCGGGCCGAATCCGTCGTGGCCCTGCCCGGCGACAACCCCTCGGTCGCCGACCTGCGCCGGGTGGCGGCAGAGCTGCGTCGCCTGGGCATCCGGGCGCTGCTGGTCGATCCGCGCAGCGACAGCGCCTCCTTCAGCGCCCTCGCGGCCG
>JBIIND010000099.1:0-6187 GCA_044337665.1 Cyanobium sp. | reverse complement strand
GGGCATGGGAGCGGGCCTGGCTGGCACTGGCGGCCGGCACCACTTTGGCGATGGAGCCGTTGCGCCAGAACACCCGATATCAGGCCATCACTCTGCGGCGGGGTGATCAGCGCCGCGGTGCAGCCGAATACAGGCCACTGCGCTGCTGGAACAGGAAGCTGTGCACCGGGTGGAGGCGCAGCTCCTCCATGGAGTCGCTATCGCTGAGGGCCACGCCATTGGCGGTGAGGGGTTCGCCCTTGCCGACCCCCGGCAGCAGCCGCTCGCGGCCCGCCACCCAGGGCCAGACAACCACGGCTCCAAGCACCTGGTTCATGGGGTGCCTGTAGACCCGATGCCAGGTCGCGGGCTGGATCTCGCCACTGATCAGCTTGTGCTCCCGGAAAGCAGCGATCAGCTCTTCCCAGTCCGCCGGAGCAAGCACCGCGGCCATTCCCCTGTGCCTGGGCCGACCTGGGTGGCCTGTCTGCGTACTGCGGCCTTAACCGGCCTCCCCCTCTTCTCCCCTCGATCCATCCGGACACGGCATGCGTGCCAAGCAGGCATCGGGCTTGATGCCCTGCTGAAACTCCTCGTAGACCCGAGCCACCGCATCGCGGATCTGGTCAATCTGATCGCACTCCCTCGGAATGGGCAGAAGCACCTGCCGGCGCCTGCCCCGCCGAGCCCCAGCAGCGATGTTCAGGCGCGCATGACCACGGTGGTTGAGCACCGCCCAACCACGACGGCAGCCCTTCTGAGACAGGGCGTGAGACACCACCGCCCTGATCGTGTCCTCCCAGTCACGGGCCGCCGGCATGTGAGATGTTTCGTCTCACAGCCTGGCACGGGGAATCAGACACTGGCACAGGCTGAAAGCCTTGACACCTGTCGCAGCAAGTGTTTTTGGCCGAAAACCCCTACTGAGGAAAGGAAGCGGGCGGCGGGAATCGAACCCGCATCATCAGCTTGGAAGGCTGAGGTTTTACCACTAAACTACGCCCGCAGCGAATAACGATTCCCTGCTCGGGGCCCGCAGACCCTGGGAAAGGCCGACGTGGTTGCCGACCGCCAACGTTCCCGGGGAAACGTGGCTGCAGCATTATGGCGTGCCCAGGTCTGCCGCAACGCGTGAGCCCCACCCCTCCCTCGGCGCAGCCCCCAAGCGTTTTCCCAACCGACACGCCAGGGGCTCCCCGCTGGGTGGATCCCTCCGAGCAACCGGCCGGCAAGCGCAACCGCATGCTGCTGGCCTACGGCTTCGGTGACGCCGGCACGGGCATGGCAGCCTCGCTGATCGGCTTCTACCTCTTCATCTTCTACACCAAGGCCGCCGGCCTGGCCCCCTGGATGGCCGGGCTGGTGCTGATGCTCGCCCGCCTCTGGGATGCGGTCAACGACCCGATCGTCGGCTGGCTGAGCGACAAGACCCGCACCCGCTGGGGCCCGCGCCTGCCCTGGATCCTCGGCGCCGCGCTGCCGCTGGGGGTGGGCATGGCCCTGATGTGGTGGCTGCCCCCCGGCGGCCCCTGGCAGAAGGTGGTGATCTTCGTGGCCATCTCGATCCTGGCCAACAGCCTCTACACCTGCGTCAACCTGCCCTATTCGGCCCTGGCCGCCGAGCTCACCACCAATGTGCCGCTGCGCACCCGCCTCAACACCGCCCGCTTCACCGGTTCGATCATCGCCGGCCTGGTGGGCCTGGTGCTCGGCGGCCTGCTGCTGCGCAACCCCAGCGACCCCGCCGGCTACTGGCGGGTGGGGGTGCTCTCCGGCGTGATCATCAGCGTCACCACCCTGATCTGCGCCTGGGGCATCGCCCCGGCCGCCCTGCACTGCCAGCGGCCGGTGAGCGAGAAGGGCACCACCCGCCGGCTGCTGGCGCGGGTGAAGGGCAACGGCCGCTTCCTGATGGTGCTCGGCCTCTACCTGCTGCTCTGGTGCGCCCTGCAGCTGATGCAGACCGCCGCCCTGATCTTCCTCCCGGATGTGATGCACCTGCCGCCGGCCTGGAGCAACTGGATCCTCCTGCCCTTCCAGATCTGCGCCCTGCTGGGCCTCTGGGTCTGGACCGAGGTGTCCCGCCGCCACGGCCGGGTGCGGGCCCTCCACTGGGGCGCCTGCCTCTGGATGGGGGGCTGCCTGCTGGCCATGGTGCTCATCCCCCTCGACGCCGCCGTGTCGCCCACCGGCTCGGTGGCCAATCTGGTGCGGCTGGTCTGCCTGATCGGCACCATCCTGGTGGTGGGCCTGGGGGCCGCCACCGCCTACCTGATCCCCTGGGCCCTGTTGCCCGACGCCATCGACGCCGATCCGGAGAAGCCAGCCGGCGTCTACAGCGCCTGGATGGTGTTCACCCAGAAGATCTGCATCAGCTTCGCCCTCTTCTTCTTCGGCAACCTGATGAGCCTCAGCGGCTACGTGGCCAGCCGCGGCATGGTGCAACCCGACAGCGCCCTGCTGGCCATCCGCCTCTGCATGGGCCTGATCCCCGCCACCCTGATCGTGCTGGGGCTGGTGGTGATGCGCCGCTGGCCGGAGCGGGGCCTGCACCTGCTGCGCCGGAGCGCCCCGTGATGCGGGCGCCCCGCTGGCTGCGGCGCCTTGGGGTCAGCCTGCTCATCGGTGGCCAGGCGGTGACCGCCATCGCACGCGGCCAGGTCGATTTCAGCGATCTGGTGCAGGAGCTGCTCGAGGCCGGGCCCGGCAGCTTCCTGATCGTGCTGATCACCGGTCTCGCCGCCGGCACCGTATTCAACATCCAGGTGGCGGCGGAGCTCTCCAAGCAGGGCGCCAACGCCGCCATCGGCGGCCTGCTGGCCTTGGGGCTCTCCCGGGAGATCGCGCCCCTGCTCACCGCCACCCTCCTCACCGGCAAGGTGGCCACCGCCTACGCGGCCCAGCTGGGGACGATGAAGGTGACCGAGCAGATCGACGCGATCACCATGCTGCGCACCGATCCGGTGCAGTACCTCGTGGTGCCGCGCCTGCTGGCGATGGTGGTGATGTCGCCGGTGCAGTGCCTGCTGTTCTTCGGGGTGGCCCTCTGGTCGGGCCAGACGAGCAGCACGCTGCTCTACAACCTGCCGCCCACCGTGTTCTGGAACTCCGTGCGCACCTGGATGGATCCGGAGGATGTGCCCTCGATGCTGCTCAAGGCCCTGGTGTTCGGCCTGCAGATCGCCGTCCTCGCCTGCGGCTGGGGCCTGACCACCAAGGGCGGCCCCAAGGAGGTGGGCACCAGCACCACGGGCGCCGTGGTGATGATCCTGGTGACCGTGGCCCTGATGGACGTGGTGCTCACCAAGATCCTGTTCGGCTGAGCCCCCGGGGACCGTGGGACAATGCCATGCCGCTTGTGCCCGCTTGGATTCCGCTCCCCCAGCCCCCGATGAGGGCGTGACCCTGGAGCCCCGCTATGGGGTCCCGATCGGGGTGATCCTGCTGGGGGCCGCCAGCCTGGCCCTGGGGCCGCTCTGGAGCGGCGCCCCCTGGCTGGCCCTCACCGTCACCCTGTGCGGCCTGCTCCTCGCCCTCCAGACCGCCCAGCTGCGCCTTCAGTTCGCCGACGCGGAGCTGGTGGTGCGCCGGAACGGGGCGGTGATCCGCCGCTTCCCCTACGAAGACTGGCTGCGCTGGCAGCTGTTCTGGCCCGCACTTCCCGTGATCTTCTACTTCCGCGAGGAGGGCAGCCCCCACCTGCTGCCGGTGCTGTTCGACGCGACGGCGCTGCGCGAACGCCTCCAGCACCATCTGGCACCCCTGGCGGCGGGGGCTCCGCCGTCCCCGCTCTGAAGCCGCCTGCCATGTCCGATCCCGAAGCCGCCGAAGCCAGCGCACCGCCCCCCCAAGCCCAGGATGCCGAGCCCTCCCACCAGGGGCTGATGGAGCTGGCCCTGAGCGAGCTGCGCGAGCGGCGCACCCTGCTGGAGGAGGAGATCGCCGCTCTGGAGCAGCGGCGCGAGCAGATCCGCCAGGAGATCAACCGCAGCTTCAGCGGCCAGTCCGACGCCATCGCCCGGAGGGTGAAGGGATTCCAGGAGTACCTGGTGGGCGCCCTGCAGGATCTTGTGGTGGCGGCTGAGCAGGTGGAGCTGGTGGCCCAGCCGGTGGTGGTCCAGCCCTCGCCCCTCGACCGCCAGGCCGCCGCGGTTCCTCCCGAAGCCGCCACACCCCCGCCGGCCGCCGGCCTCTTCCAGCAGGATGCGGAGCTGATCCGCGAACAGCTGGAGCGCTTCCAGGCCCAGCCCGATTTCTACGCCGATCCCTGGAAGTTGCGCCGCAGCCTCGAGCGGGAGGGGGCGGCCCTTCTCTCCGACTGGTTCCTCAGCCAGGGCGGGCGGGGCGCCCAGCCGAGCAGCGGCAGCCGCAGCCGCAATGCCCTGATCGCGGCGGCGGCGGTGGCTCTCCTCGGCGAGCTCTACGGCGAGCGCTTCCAGACCCTCGTACTCGCCAGCCAGCCCGAACGGCTGGGGGAATGGCGACGGGGCCTGCAGGACTGCCTCGGGCTGGGCCGCGAGGACTTCGGCCCCAACAGCGGCATCGTGCTGTTCGAGCGGGCCGACGCCCTGATCGAGCGGGCGGACCGGCTGGAGGAGCGGGGCGAGCTGCCGTTCATCGTGATTGACGCGGCCGAACGGGCCGTGGAGATCCCGGTCCTGCAATTCCCCCTCTGGCTGGCCTTCGCCGCCGGCCCCGACGAGCTGATCGACGAGCAGGATCTGCTCTGAGCCGGCTCCACGCCCCGCCCGTCCGCACCGGCATCCCTTCCATTCCGCGATGGCCACCCTTCTCCCCCTCACCGCCCTGTTGGCTGGCTACCTGCTCGGGTCGATCCCGGCGGGCTGGCTGGCGGGACGCTGGCTGGCGGGGGTCGACCTGCGGCGGGAGGGCTCCGGCTCCACCGGCGCCACCAACGTGCTGCGGGTGGTGGGCAAGGGCCCAGCCCTGGCGGTGTTCCTGATCGACGTGCTCAAGGGGACCGCCGCGGTGCTGCTCGCCCGGGCCCTGCTGGAGCCGCCGGGCTGGGATCCCGGCAGCGATGGCTGGGTGGTGGGCGCCGGTCTGGCGGCGCTGGCCGGTCACATCTGGCCGGTGTGGTTGGGCTGGAAGGGGGGGAAGGCGGTGGCCACGGGGCTGGGCATGCTGCTCGGCCTGGCCTGGCCGGTGGGCCTGGCCTGCTTCGGCATCTTCCTCACCTGCCTGACCCTCAGCCGCATCGTTTCCCTCTCCAGCGTGGTGGCGGCCCTGTCCCTGCCCCTGCTGATGGTGGGCTGGTTCGGGCCCCATGGCTTCCGACCGGCCTACCTCACCCTGGCGGTCCTCACCACCGTGCTGGTGGTCTGGCGGCACCGCGCCAACCTGGCCCGGCTGCTGGAAGGCAGCGAGCCCCGGCTGGGGGAAAGGAAGGGCTGAGGCTCAGGCCAGCTCACGGCTCCGCTCGGCGGCCGCCAGCACCGCCTCGATCAGCGCGGAGCGCAGGGCCGCGCTCTCCAGGCGGCGCAGGCCCGCGATGGTGGTGCCAGCGGGACTGCTGACCATGTCCTTGAGCTGGCCGGGGTGGAGTTCCCGCTGGTGAAGGAGCTCGGCGGTGCCGGCCAGGGTGCGGTGCGCCAGATGCAGGGCCAGGCGGCGCGGCAGCCCGGCGGCCACCGCCCCATCGGCCATGGCCTCAGCGACCAGGGCCACGAAGGCGGGGCCCGAGGAGGTGAGCGCCAGAAAGGCGTCGAGCTGGGTCTCGGGCAGCTCCATCACCTCCCCCACCCGGGCGAAGAGCGCCCGCACCCACTCCCGCGACTCCGCCTCCACCCCTTCCCCGAAGGCCAGGGCAGTCAGACCGGCCCCCACCAGGGCCGGGGTGTTGGGCACGGCCCGCACCAGCCGGCGGCCGGGGAACAGCCGGGCCAGACGGGCCAGGCTCACCCCCGCCAGCACGGAGATCAGCAGGGGGGGGGTAGGGGCCTCCCAGGTCGGCACCCGGGCCGCCACCGCCTCCAGCTGCTGGGGCTTGACCGCCAGCAGCACCGTGGGGCAGCGCCAGGCCAGCGCGGGGTCGGTACCCACCTGCAACCCATGCACCCCGGCCAGGCTCCGGGCGGACGCATCGCTGGCCACCACCGCCCGCACCTCAGCGGGGTCGAGCCGGCCGGCCTCCAGAAGGGGAAACAGAAGGGCCTGGGCCATGGCCCCCAGACCTACTACGCCGAAG
>JBIIND010000098.1:0-6191 GCA_044337665.1 Cyanobium sp. | reverse complement strand
ACATAAATGGAGCCGAGAGAAGAATGCTCGGCCCATGGCGGAACGACAGATCTGCTTTGAGGCTGTCATCACTGCGATTGAGGCCGGCTGTCCCGCTCGAACTGCTGGACGTGCTGGACCATCCCAATCCCGAGCGCTACCAAGGCCATCGCATGATTGTGATGCCGATGGTAGGCTATGTCCATCTGGTGTCCTATGTCGAAACGGAGCAGCATCTTTTGATAAAGCACTCACAGCCAACGGAGCCCCTGGATGCGCTGGAACAGCAATGGCTCGATGGTTTCAGCGCCGGTCGGCTCCGCTCTGTCGCCACACCGGAACACCTCGAAGAACTGATCCACTCGGCCAGAGCGCATCCGAGGGTGTAGCGTATCAACATCTGACTCTCCAGTGGTGACCTGCAGGCCATCCGCACCCGAGCCCTGCAGGAAGGCATCCCCTACCAGACCCTGATCAGCAGCGTTCTCCACAAGTATGTGAGCGTTGCTCTGCAGGAGTGACTCTGAAACTGATCGCTATCGGGCTCCACAACAACCCGGCCGGTCCTTGATCCCAATCGGGCCGAACCTAGCCTCCAATTCGGCCGAGCTCTGATCCCAATCCGGGCGGACTGACGGCCGCAGGGGGAAACGGAACAACTGGGCCTCAAGCACTGGCGACTCAGCACCAGCGGCGATCTACGGCCCGAGCGCCCCAATCGGAACCACCAGAACCCCATCCGGGCGGCGGTAGCCATACCCCCTGCCGCAGATCACAGCCAGAAATGCCGGCGTCCCGGAGCGTGTGCTGTCGATCTGCGCGGAGAAGCGCTGCAGGGTGGCGGCGGCCTGCTCCACCTGCGCCTCTCCCAGCTTGATCTCGATTGCGCCCCAGCGACCATCGCGCAGCTGCACGATCGCATCCACCTCCAGGCCGTAGTCGTCGCGGTAGTGGAACACCTCGCCATCGAGGCCCTGGCTGTACACCCGCAGGTCGCGGATCACCAGGGATTCGAACACCTGGCCGAACCATCCCAGATCCTGCAGCAGGCGCTCCGGAGCCGCTCCCACGGCCGCGAGGGCCAGGGATGGATCCACGAAGTGACGCTTCGGGGCCTTGCGCAGTCGTGCCCGGGAGCGCAGATGCGGGGCCCAGGCGGGCTGATCCTCGATCACCATCAGCCGCTCCAGCGCCTGAAGATAGCCACTCACGGTGCGCTCATCCAGGGTGCCATCGGAGCCGCCGGTGTCGGCGGCGAGGGTGGAGAGCTTCGCCTCGGTGGCGCAGTGGCGCCCGAGAGCCCGCAACAGGGCGCCGACCCGTACGGGATCCAGGCGCCGCTCCCCCACCCGGCTGATGTCCACCTGGCGCACCTGCTCGAGGTAATCCCTGGCGGCGCGTCCTGCGGCCTGCAGCGAGCGGCCCTGCTGGGCGGGCCAGCCGCCCCGGCCGATCAGCCCACTGAGATCCTGCAGGCTGAGTCCGGGATCCACCAAGCTCGGCGCCGCCCCGTCGAACAGCTCCCGCAACGACACGGCCCCACTGGATGCGCCGGTTTCCAGCAGGCTCATCGGCCGCATCCGCAGAAACGCGAAACGACCGGCGCCTGTGTGGCGGCTGGCGTCCTCCGGCGGCACGGCGGAGCCAGTGAGCAGGAACTGGCCGGGCTGATCGGCCCCGTCCACGGCCCGGCGCACCTGATTCCAGAGCTCAGGGGCCACCTGCCATTCATCCAGAAGGCGCGGCCTGGCTCCCTCCAGCAGCAGAGCCGGCTCCACCGCCAGCACCTGGCGGGCGGCCTGGTCGCTGTCGAGCAGCACCCGGGAAGCGGCCTGTTGGGAGGCCGTCATCGTCTTGCCACAGGCCTTGGGGCCTTCGATCACCACAGCCCCGGCGGATCCCAGCAGCTCCCGCAGCTCGGCATCCACGATCCGGGGGCTGTAGGCCGGCATGCAGGCTCACCGATGCGGGAAACACCGGCATTCTAATGTGCCAAAAGCGGAGCTTCTGATGGTGCATTTGCGGCCAGGCTCAACGTTGAGCGCTGGCGCGAGACCAGTCGAAGCGCAAGGCGCTGCTCCCTCGCTTGGTCGGTGTGGACAGCTGGCGTGAGTGCCGAAGAAACCCTGCGGAGCTGGTTGATGAACCAGGCTCAGCATTGCCTGGGATCGGTGTCGGGCTGCAGCGGCGGCTGGAGCAGCACCTCCAGGTGATGATCGCTGAACTGGAGCGCATGGCGGATGGACGTCGCTGGGCCCACCTGAGGCTCCGGTAGGCCGCCCGCGCCGCTCAGAGCTCCCAGATCTCCATCGGCTCCCGTCGTCCGCTGAGGGGCATCGCTCCCCAGGGCCGCCCGCCCCCATCGCCCCCACCGCCCGCCTCGCCACCCTCCGCACCGCCCGCCCCCGCCAGCTCCCGGCTGACGGCGGACACCAGGATGCGGCAGCCATCCCCCAGGGGCGGGCCGGCCAGGGCCTCGATGTGGGCGGCGCAGTTGACCGCGTCGCCGATCACGCCGTATTCCCAGCGGTCGCGGCTGCCCACGGAGCCGGCCAGCACCCAGCCGCTGTGGAGGCCGAGGCGCAGGCTCACCAGGGGCTGGTCGCCTGAGGCCAGCTCGCGATTGAGCGCCTCGATCCCGGCGCGGATGGCGCGGGCGGCCGCCAGGGCGGCGCGGGCATCGGCCTCGCGGCCCTGGCTGAGGGGGGCGCCGAACACCGCCAGCAGGCCGTCGCCGGTGAACTTGTTCACCAGCCCGCCGCCGCTCTCGATCGGCCCCACCACCGGCTCCAGGGCCTGGTTCAGCCAGGCCAGCAGATCCTCCGGGCCCAGCTGCTCCGCCAGGGAGGTGAAGCCGGCGATGTCGGCGATCAGCACCGTCACGAACAGGCGGCGGCCCCGGAAGCGATCCCCCGCCAGCAGGCTGCGGCGCTGGGTCCACAGCTCCCGGGCCACCGCCGGGGAGATGGTCTGGCCGAGCAGGCGCTGCAGCTGGCGGCGCTGCCCCTGCTGCTCCGCCCCCCGCCCCGTCCAGGCGGCGGCGGCCATGGCGGGCAGGGCGGCGAGCGGCAGGGTCAGATTCAGCCACAGCCCCCCCAGCCCCAGGGCCACCAGCCCCGCCAGCAGGGCGCCGCCGCCCACCAGGGCCACCACGAGCACGCTGCGCCGCAGGCTGCCGATGCCCTCCCCCAGCGCCACCCCCGCCACCAGCGCACCCATCAACAGGGCGCCGTTCAGCCAGCCCGGCGCGGCGGTGAGCCCCAGCCGCTGGCCCCGCTCCCGCGCCAGCAGGGCCGCCAGCCGCTGGGCGTGCAGATCCACCCCCGCCATCGCCCCCGGGCCGGCGCCGGGGCCGATCGGCACCGTGAAGATGTCCCGCTGGGACGGCGCACGGCTGCCCACCAGCACGATGGTGTTCCGGAGGGCGGCGGGGGGCACCTGGCCCGCCAGCAGGGCGCTGAGGCTCCAGCTGGGGATGGTGGCCGGATCATGGAAGGGCAGCAGGCGCTGCAGGCCCGCGTCGTCCAGGCCGCTGTAGCCGCCGGATTCGGAGTCGAGGGGCGCCAGGCTGCGGGGATCGCGCTCCAGCTGCCGCCGCAGCGGGCCGGGATTCTGGCCGCGGCTGTGCTCCAGCAGCCGCAGGGGCAGGGCCACGCGGGCGGCATCCTGGCCGCGCACATGCACCAGGTCGCGCCGCACCACGCCATCGGGGTCGAGGAGGATGTCGTTGTAGGCCTGGCGGTGCGGCGGGGTGCCGGGGATCGGCCCGATGCGCTCGATGTCGCTGAACACCGAAACCAGGGGTCCGGGGAGGGCCGCCAGCCGCCGCAGCGCCCCCCGGCCCGGCCCCACCCCCAGGTCGCGGTAGAGATCAAGCCCGATCGCCCGCACCCCCGCGGCTTCCAGCCGCCGGATCGCCGCCACCAGATGGCGATCCTCCAGGGGCACGCCGAGACGGCGCAGATCCCCCTCGTCGATCGCCACCACCCGGATCGGCAGGGCGGCGGCCGAAGGCAGCGGCCGCGCCTTGAGGGCGAGGTCGTGCAGCCGCAGGTTCAGGGACTCCGCCAGCCGCGCCTGGTGCAGCAGCAGCAGCGCCACGACCGCCAGGCCGTAGGAGAGGAGCCGGCTCAGAAGCGATAGGTGAGTTTGGTGTAGAGACCATTGTCGATCAACCAGTTGGGCACGGCGCGCACCAGACCGTCGCCGAACTGGGAGGCCCAGCCCAGCTCCAGTTGCCAGCGTTGGCCGTTGAGCCAGCGCAGCAGCAGGCCGCCTGCCCCGACGCTGGCGGTTTCAATCCCGTAGGGCAGGGTGGTGTGGACCCAGCCGGCGCCGAGGAAGGGCACCAGCTGCAGCTCCTGCGGGCCCTGGCGCCAGAACGCCCAGCTGAGTTCGCCGCTGCCGAGCAGACCGCTGTCGCCGCTCACCACCTGGGACGGGAGGCCGCGCAGGCCGTTGTCGCTGCCGAGGCTGAAGCCCATCGGGCTGGTGAGGGGGGAGAGGGCGCCCTGGCCGGCGGCGCGCAGCTGCAGCCGCCAGTTGGGGGCGAGGGGCCAGGCCAGGCCCAGCTCGCCGCCGAGGGCCCGGGCCTCCCCCACCTGGATGCCGTAAAAGGCCAGTTCCCGCACCGCGTCGTCGCCGCTGAAGCCGGCGATTCCCTGCAGGCCGTAGAGGCTGGCGGTGAGCGTCACGCCGCCGAACCAGCCCTCCCAGCTCAGGCCGGCCTGCAGGAAGCCGCTGCTGAGGGCGCCGTCGTCGGCGCCGCCGGGGATGGCGGCGAAGCGCTCCCCCTCAAGCCAGGCCCGGTTGCGGTTGGCGCTCAGCCCGGCGAAGGCGGAGAGCCGCTGGCGCAGGTCCTCGTGCAGGCTGTAGTCGAAGCGGCCCAGCAGCTGCTCCTGGCGGAACAGCAGGTCGTGCAGCGGCGGCGGACTTTCCACCAGTTGCCGCCAGCTGGCGGCGCCGGCGGCGGTGAAGGCGAGGCGGGAGCCCAGGGGCAGGCGGTAGCTGAGGGAGAAGAGGCGATAGCCGAGCTCCAGCTGGTCATCGCCGTCCAGTTCCCCCACCAGCAGCAGCTGGTCGGCGGTTCTGGCCAGGCCGTTCTGGGCGAGCACCGCCAGGCCGCGGAACTGGCCGCTGCCGCCACTGCCGTCGTTGCGCAGGCTCAGTTCGCCCTGCAGGGGGGTCTGCAGCGGGTCGATCTGGAGCACGAGCACCGCCTTGGTGCTGTCGCCGCCGAGGCGGTTGAGGCTGGCGCGCACGCCGCCCACGCCGCTGAGCCGCTCCAGCTGGTCGAGGTTGCGCTCCAGGCTCGGCAGGTGCAGCACCTGTCCCTGCAGGGGCAGCACCAGGCGCTGCAGGCGGCGGCGCAGGGCGGCGTCGGAGCTTTCCACCCGCACCTCCACGATTCGCCCCTCCACCACCAGCAGGGTGCCGGCGGGGGCGGGATCGGCGAGGGGGAAGACCCGGCTGTTGATGTAACCATCGGCCACCAGCCGTCCGGTGAGCAGGGCGGCGCAGCGCTCGAGGCGCTCGCCGGCGCCCAGCGGTGCCGCGCCGCCGGGCTCCGGCTGCAGGCAGGGCGCCAGCAGGGACAGCAGCACGGCGGGGGGGTAGCGCTCCAGGCCCTCCACCCGCGGCATGGGAGCGGCGGGGGGCGGGGGTGCCGGGGACGGGGACGGGGGCGTGGGGGCGGGTGGGGCCGGCTCCGGCGTCGCCGTGGGGGGCCGTTGCGGCCGGGTGGCCGGTGGGGTGGGCCCCGGCAGCCGCACCGGTCCGGGCTGGGGGGAGGGGGGCAGCAGTTGAGCCACCAGCAGGGGGGCCAGGGCGGCGGCGACGGGGCTGGCCATCAGCGCGCCGGGTCGTTGCCCGGCTTCTCTTGCGGCGCGGTGAAGATCAGGAAGCGGGCCTGGAAGAGCCGCGGGTTCCCGGAGGCCTGGATCTGCAGCGGCCTGCCGTTGCGATCCAGCAACCGGGCGATCACCCGCCCCGGATTGGCGGCGCTGCCCAGGGGCTCCCCGTTCTGGGAGAACACCAGCAGGCCGTTCTGACGGAAATAGACCAGCGGCGCTTCCTTGCTGGCCAGCTTGCCCAAACCTTTGGCCTTGCGCTTCAGTTCCTCGTACGGTTCCGGCCCGGCGACCTCTTGCGTGGGGGAGAAGCGCACGCCATCCACCAGGAGCATGGGGATCTCCTTGCGACCCTGCAGGCTG